>JBGSHQ010000363.1:0-13607 GCA_041752095.1 Bdellovibrionia bacterium | reverse complement strand
ATTTGTAAAACGACGCGAAGTGAAGGAAGAGGTGAAGAAGGGAGTGAAGCCGCAGTCATCGCCATCACGCACCGCTTCGCGGGCGCCCGAAGTGAAAACGCAATCGCGGTATATTCCGGTATCAGTCCGAAATCAGATTCGCCTGCGTTCGGGCGACCAGTGCGAATACAGAGATAGCGAAACGGGGAGGCGCTGTGATCGCAAGTATGGTCTTGAGTTCGATCATATTCATGCATTTGCTCGAGGTGGAGAAAGCACCTCCGAAAATATTCGCCACGCCTGCAGATCGCATAATCTTTTATATGCTGTCAGAACTTATGGGGCGGAGAAGATGGGGAAATATGTTGGTCGAGGAGCGAACTTCACTAGCGAATCCAGCAGTCTGAAAAAACGGCTTTTGCGAGCACCGATTCACCGTTACGTTTTACCTGATTGATAGTGAGCCGAACGTTCCCATTTCGCCAATCAACTTCAACATTTGCCATCCTGTCTGGATAACTAATCCAACTTTTAAACAGCGTCGTCTCGTACCATACAGAGTGAACACCAATCGGCTGTATAAACTCCTTCGAAGAGTTCACTTCTTGTTCGGTAATGGCGCCTCTAGCGGTAAAATCTGAAGCCAGTCCACCCCTTGCCACGAACTGAAAGCAAGATTCGGTCCCTGATTTTTCTTTTTCATCGAGGACAAATTCACCTTTATTGCAATCAACAATTTTTTGCCACGCATTTGCCGTAGGGACGGTTGCAATCGCAAATACGATACTCAGAACGAATGCTCTATTCATGTGCGGGATCTCCTAATTATTGAGGCCTAATAGTGCACACGCGCTTCCGGTTGTTCAAGGTACGTGGCGTTACCTATATAGTGACTATGATTCAAGTCGCAGGGAAAGATGGGCGGCGCTTGACAAACTATTTCGCCGCCCGCGACCTCTTTGTTTCTGACTACGTGAATGCCTAACAAAGAGATCTATCCGAACTAGCCAGAATATCCCATTCGACACGCTAGCCCGTTTCCGCTAAGAAACTGGAGTGGCACTCCAGTTTAAAGTAGAAAAATCGCTCCCCGACTCATCCGGCGTAAACCGCGCCCGGGCAGCGACCCTTATTCTCCCCGGTCACGATGGGATCCCTAAAACCGTACTCACCCCGACTTTCATGCCCGTCGGAACCCAAGGCACCGTAAAGGCAGTAGCCACCCGCGAATTAAAAGAGATGAAAGCCCAGGTGATTCTCGGGAACACCTACCACCTTTATCTTCGCCCCGGCCACGACAGGGTCGAGCGCCTCGGTGGCCTTCATAAATTTATGAACTGGGATGGTCCGATTTTAACGGACTCGGGCGGATTCCAAGTTTTCTCGCTCGCTGACCTCAATAAAATCGATGATGACGGGGTCACATTCCAATCCCACATCGACGGATCCAGGCACCGTTTTACTCCTGAGCTTTCGATGGCCGTACAGCGTGGTTTAGGCTCCGATATCGTGATGGCGTTTGATCAGTGCCCACCTTATCCGGCGACCGAGGCGCAAGTTCTCGAAGCCATGAGAAGAACAGTCGCGTGGGCGAAGCGAGGACTCGATGCTCCGTTAAAACCCCACCAACAACGATTCGGAATCGTGCAGGGTGGTCTTTACGAACACCTCCGCGTGCAGTCCGCGAAAGATATTACAGCGATGCCCTATGATGGTTTCGCAATCGGTGGACTCTCGATCGGTGAGACGCCGGACCTGATGCAGAAGATGGCGAAGTTCACAGCGCCATTACTCCCCGAGAATAAACCGCGCTACCTCATGGGAGTGGGGCGGCCTGAAGATCTGGTCGAAGGTGTTGCCGCTGGTATCGACATGTTCGACTGCGTGATGCCGACTCGAAATGCGCGCAATGGCACACTTTTCACAAGCCAGGGAAAAGTGAATATCAAGAATACCCAGTATCAAGACGATGCAGGCCCGCTTGACCCAGAGTGTCCATGTGAAGCGTGTACGCAGTATTCGCGAGCGTATCTCAGACATCTTTTCGTTGCTCACGAAGCCCTCTCGGCAAGGCTGAATTCAATCCATAATCTCACGTACTACATCACGATCATGCAGCAGATGCGTCAGGCTATTCTCGAGAATCGGTTTGACGAATGGAGAGAGTCTTTCTATACCCGAAGGCAGAAGGAAAAATCCTGAAGTTCTAAGGATTTGTGTTCTTTCCTTCGTTTAGAATATTAACCGCTCCAAAGGAAGATTTTCACATGATCCGAATCGCTTTGATCTTTAGCTCTATCTACTCTTTAGCCGCATTTGCTGACGAAGCATCCGTTCCCGCAGGGACTGCTGCCGCGGGAGCACCCGCAGCTCCCGGCACTGGCGCGATGCTGGTCCCATTTATTGCGATGTTCGCAATCATGTATTTTCTCATGATTCGCCCACAGCAGAAAAAAATGAAGGAACAACAATCCATGCTCTCCCAATTAAAAGAAGGAGATGAGGTTTTGACGGCGTCTGGAATCCTTGGCACAGTAAAAAGCATTACAGATAAAATGGTGTCGATTGAGATCGATCAAGGCGTGAAGTTACGCATGATGAAGTCTCAAGTGGCATCCGTCATCAAAGGCGGAATGTCCGACAAGCTCGCTTAAGTAGTTCATTTTCGTTTCATGAAAGGATTTCGTCGATGACGAAGGCATGGTGGGGGAAGTTTTCTCTCTTAGCGTTTTGTGTTCTTTTTTCTGCTCTCTACGTTTACCCAACGATTGCAAACTTAGATCTCGAAACCACAAAGTTTCCAGTTAAACAAAAAATGAACATGGGTCTCGACCTTCAGGGCGGGGTCTACATGGTTCTCGGTGTGGACTTTAACCGCGTCTATAAAGAAGTGGTCGATCGTCAGGGTCAGAGCATGACCTCACATTTCAAGGAGAAGGGAATTGATCTCACGAGTGTGAATCTCGTTCGTGATGGCGCAAACGCCGAAGATCCTCTGCTCGAAGTGAAATTAGATGCGACGAAGACCGAAGCGTTTAAAGAACTTTTAAAGAAAGAATTTTTAACCCTTCGTCTGGTCGACGAAAAATCAGGAGTCGTTCATCTCGGAATTGCTCGTGATTATAAAAATGAAATTCGCGAAAAAACCCTTTCTCAATCGATCGAAGTGATTCGAAACCGGATCGATGAATTCGGCGTGAGTGAACCGGCGATTACTTCACAGGGCACTGACCGTGTGGTCGTAGAGCTTCCAGGCGTTAAAGATGTGGAGCGCGCAAAAGATCTGATCGGTAAAACGGCTCGTCTCGAATTTAAAATCGTGAACGACGGCGTTCTCTCCGAAGGCCAGCTTGCCGGCATGATTCAGAAAGTAGAAGAAGAGAGTAAGATCAATTACGTTGAAGGGAAGACCCCTTTTTCTGAATACGCGAAAAAAATGAACGAACTTCTTAAGGATAAAATTCCTGCGAATTCCGAGATTGCGTTTGAGCGTGTGAAGACGGGCCCAGCTAAGGATGCAGCCACGACGCGCATTCCTTATCTGCTTTTCTCGAAGGCCGACGTTACTGGAGACGATCTCCAAGACGCGAACGTGACTTTAAACCCAGAGAGAAACACACCCGAAGTTTCTCTTACCTTTAATCCGCGTGGATCGGTTGGGTTCGATAAGGTTACTGGCGAAAACGTCGGAAAACGCCTCGCGATCGTTCTCGATAACATGGTCCACTCGGCCCCTGTTCTTCAGACACGTATTTCGAATGGTCGTGCCGTGATCACTTTAGGTCGCGGTAACCACGACCAGATGATGCAAGAAGCGAAAGATATTTCGACTGTCCTTCGTGCCGGTGCTCTCCCGACCCAGCTCGATTTCTTAGAGCAGCGAGTAGTGGGACCCTCACTCGGACAAGACTCGATTCATAAAGGATCGATGGCTTCCTTAGTCGGATGTGGCCTCGTGTTCCTTTTCATCATGTTCTACTATAAGAAGTCCGGCGCAATCGCGGTTGTGACTCTGGTACTGAACGTGTTGTTTGTGCTTGCTTGCCTCGTTGGTTTAGAAGCGACGCTGACTCTTCCAGGGATTGCGGGTATCGCGCTCACTGTCGGGATCGCCGTCGACTCAAACGTCGTTATCTATGAACGAATTCGTGAAGAACTTCGCCATGGAAAAGCGATCCAAGCTGCGATGGAAAGCGGTTTCCAAAAAGCATTCAGAACCATTCTCGATGCGAACGTAACGAACGCAATGGCGTCGATCGTTCTCCTCGTTTACGGAACTGGCCCGATTAAAGGATTCGCAGTAACGATGCTGATCGGTATCGTGACGACTCTTTTCACGGCCGTGTTTGCGTGTAAGGTCTTTTTCGACCTCTACCTCCATGGGCTAGAATCTAAGGGCGCTAAAACCATCAGTATTTAAATTTATTCGGAGACATCGTCATGTTCGAAATCATTAAGCCTACTATCAATATCGACTTCATGGGTAAGCGAAAGCTTTGGGCCGGATTATCCGTCGCCTTCATCGCCGGAACCTTTATTCTCTTAAGTACGAAGGGACTGAACTACGGAATCGATTTTACGGGTGGAGCCGAAGTTCAGGTTAAAGTTCCTACCAGCTGGGATATTGGTAAGGTCCGAAATGCGCTTTCGGATGGTGGACTTCAGAATTTCAAAGTCCAACAAATCGGTCTTCCCACGGATTCGCAGTTCATCATTAAAGCCCAGGGCGATGATAAATCCCTGAATGCGGTTTCTGCAAAGATCGGTGAGATTTTAAAGAAGGATACCTCGGCAGGGGAGTCGAAAATTGAACGCGTCGATGTCGTCGGTCCTGCTGCAGGATCATCGCTTCGAATGTCGGGAATCTTATCGATGATTTATGCTCTCATTTGCATTCTCATCTACGTCGCGATTCGATTCGACTCGAGGTATGCCCCAGGCGCAGTCATCGCTCTTTTTCACGATGTGGTGATTGTTGTTGGGATTTTCGTGATCATGCAAAAGCAGTTCGACCTTACGGTGCTTGCTGCCATCCTCGCGCTCATCGGATACTCCAATAACGATACGATCATCGTTTTCGACCGAGTCCGTGAAACCCTTCACATGAATCCAGGAATGAATATTATCGCTGCCGTAAATAAATCTGTGAATGAAACTCTTGGCAGAACGATTCTAACTTCCGTTTCGACTTTTCTCGTAGTTTTTGCGCTCTGGGCATTCGGCGGTAAAGCGCTTGAAGATTTCGCATTCACGCTCATGATCGGAATTATCGTTGGAACGTATTCTTCGGTCTTTATCGCAAGCTCGCTCGTCGTCTTCATGACTGAGTTCCAGCAAAAGCGCGCCGTCGCAGCAAAGACTGGCGGCCATGGTGCTGGAAAAGGGAAGAAAGCTTATGCGGTTCGCCCTGATCCTAAATTTAGTCCTTAAGGGAAGTCGATATGGCAGAACGCGAATGGCTTCCACGGGATACTCGGTTTCTCTCAGAAGAGGGAAAACGGATCGCGAAGGAACTTCGAAGTTCGACCGGACTCTCTGACCTTACGATTCGGATGTGCTTATCTCGTGGGCTTGTAAGTAGTGACGAGATTGCTGATTTTATCTCTCCTAAACTCGAACGATTAAAAGATCCACTCACGATTAAAGATATGGATATCGCTGTTTCGCGGTTAGCTTCGGCACGTGAAAAAGGTGAACGGCTCCAGGTTTTCGGTGATTACGATGTGGATGGAACGACGGGTGCGGCGCTCCTCACCTGGTTTTTCCGCGATTGTGAATATGATTTTAAAGCGACCCAACCTGACCGTTTTAAGGATGGTTACGGTCTAGGCGTGAAAGCAGTGGATGAGGCAAAAGCTGCGGGAGCGAGTGTCCTCATCACGGTCGACTGTGGGATTACGAGTTTCGAAGCCGGGGCGCGAGCGAAAGAACTCGGGATCGATTTAATTATTTTAGATCACCATCAGGTGGATGCAGTTCGGGGACTGCCTGATGCCTATGCAGTCGTAAATCCTCAGCGCCCGGATTGTCTTTCAGGATTAAAAGAACTCTGTGGATGTGGTGTCGCGTTCTATCTGATTCGTGCACTCAGAGCTGAAGGTCGAAAACGAAGTTGGTGGAAGGCGGGGGAGGAACCGAACTTAAAGCAGCACCTCGATCTCGTGGTGATGGCCACCGCTGCGGACATGGTCCCTCTTATCGGTGATAATCATATACTCGTTAAGCAAGGGCTCGAGGTTTTAAAAAATAGCACGAAGCCTGGGGTGAGTGCGCTTCTCGAAAGTGCAGGAATTGCACACCGAGATATTGCGCCTTCTCATCTGGGCTTTGCGATCGGTCCACGCATTAATGCTTCGGGAAGAATGAGTTCGGCCTCTCATGCTCTCGAGTTACTCACGACGAAGGACCGCGCTCGCGGGACCTCGCTAGCGTTTGATCTTGAGCGGTTAAATGTAGAACGTCAGGAACTCCAAAACTCGATCTGGGATGAAGTTCGGTTGCGAGTAGAAGAAGGTTTGGCATCCGGAAAATATAAGAACGCGATCTTAGTCGGTGATTCGAACTGGCATGAAGGCGTCGTTGGGATCGTCGCATCTAAAGTAACGGAAACATTTCGAAAACCAGCAGCCGTTTTAGCGCTTCGAGAAGATTATGGTAAGGGCTCTGTTCGTTCGTGGGGGGGGAAAGATGTTCTTGAAGCGCTTCGCAGATCCTCCTCACTCCTTCGTACTTTCGGCGGACATAAACACGCAGCAGGTCTCTCGGTCGAATTAGAAAATTTCGAAGCACTTGTTACTGCGTTTGATGAAGCGGTCGGGGGTTTAGAGGTGGATACGGGAACCGATCGTCCGCTTCTCACTGAAGGTGAATGTCAGATCAGTGAACTCGATTTTAAAACGCTTCAGGAAATTGAAAAGCTTGGGCCCTTCGGTCCGGGAAATCCTGAGCCTGTGTTTATCGTGCGAGCAAAAGCTGTGAGTCACTCCGTAATGAAGGGGCGCCACCTGAAACTTTCCCTGACGGGAGTCAACGGGGCACCCAATTTAATGGATGCAGTCTGGTTCCACGCTGCTGAAAGAGAAGAAACTTTCGAAGCTGCTCTGAAGGGTGAAAGTCTCTGGGCAGCGATCCCCGAAATCAATCGCTACCGAGGGCGTGCGACCCCGACTCTTCGCGTGAAAGACCGTCGTAATTTACCGAATTTGTAGAAGCGGAAATTAATGTGACGGCCGTTCCGCTCTAGTTCTAGGACTTCGGGCGCGCCAATTTGTTGACTCCATAATTCCGGTTTAAAAATCTGAAAATGCTGCATCCGGATGATGGTCGGCACTTTTGACCTACTCAAGGGGTGGGGTAAACTCACTCAATCCGTTTCTGAGTCAATGATTCGCACCAAGGAGGGTCGATGAATAGATCAGTTGTTGGGGTATTCGTTTTCGGGACTTTGGTAGTTTCGCTTTTTCCTGGAAGCGCTTTCGCTCAGCGCGAAATTGAAACGGTACCGGGCGAGTTTCTGGTGCGTTTCGTGGAAACCTCCTCATTCGTGAGTTCAGTATCCAGGGTAAAGAACTCCTTAGCGCAGATATTCGGAGCGACTTCGATTCGCTCCATCGCGCCACTTCAAATGGATAAAAGCGGCGTTCTCGTTACGATGAATGATCCATCAAAGGTTCCCGCAGCGGTTTCACAACTTACGCAAACTCTCATTGGGGAAGTGAAGTATGCAGAACCGAATTTTATTTATCGCACAAATGTTTTACCTCAAGAAAAAAGTACGGCAAATCTAAACGGTGAACCCAACGACACTGACTTTTCGGTTCAATGGGATATGAAAAATACGGGCCAGGAAGATCGACCGAATGGACGATTCGGAAATCCTGGGAGTGATATTAATATAACGCCACTTTGGAAAGAGGGGATTACTGGGGATAAAAATTTCATTGTTGCGATTATTGATACAGGAATCGATGTTACCCATCCGGACTTAGCTGCGAACATCTTTAAGAACACGAAGGAAATTCTGGATAATGGTATCGATGATGATGGAAACGGAGTTATCGACGATGTTTACGGCGCTAATTTTGAAAACGGTACGGGACTCGGGAGTGGAATCGATGACGACGACCACGGAACTCACTGCGCGGGGACCATTGGTGGAGTAGGGAATGATCATTCAGGAATTTCAGGTGTAAACTGGTCCGTGTCGATGCTTCCTGTTAAATTTTTAGCCGCAGATGGAAAAGGCTCATCGTTCGGAGCAATCAACGGAATTAAATATGCAGTAAAAATGGGGGCAAAAGTTCTTTCGAACTCTTGGGGTGGGGGTGGCTATTCAAAATATCTCCAAGACACCATTGAGGAGGCTGGAAATGCAGGAGTACTTTTCGTTGCCGCTTCGGGAAATGACAGTGTCGATGATGATAGTGATCCGACTTATCCAGCAAGTTATGATTTACCGAATGTCATATCAGTGGCTGCGACGAATAACTGGGACCTCATAGCATCTTTTTCGAATTATGGACGCAAAACGGTTCATCTGAGTGCGCCCGGTAAGAATATTTACTCCACGATCAGGGGGGGCGGTTATGAGATTTTGAGCGGCACATCGATGGCAGCTCCCCATGTTTCGGGTATTGCAGCACTGATCTGGTCAGCAAATCCGACGTGGACACCGGCCGAGGTTAAGGATCGACTGATTCGAACGTCTACACCTGTTTATTCAGCGCGTGCAAAAACGGTTTCTCGCGGTCGAGTAAATGCTTATAATGCATTCCACGGGGTTATAGCTCCGACGGATGTTCCTGCTGAAAGTGAATGGAAAACAGTTCCCTACCAAGTGGCGTCTCCGCACCCTTATAAAAATAAGTCTAATAGTCGGTGGGAGGTATCCGTTCCAGGAGCAAAGTTTATACGAGTTATCCTCGACCGATTTGATACTGAAAAAAATGTGGATATTCTTTCGATCGAATCGACTAAAGGTGAAGTGGCAGAAACGCTTTCTGGAGTCCGTGAGTCAAATTACGTCACCGAGTACGTTCGTGGCGATAAAGCAATCATTCATTTAAAATCGGACAAAAATAACAACGCATTCGGTTTCAAGGTTAAAGAAGTTCAGATCGTCAAATAGAGCAGGTCTTTACTAGCCGTCTTTTATTCGACATACTCAGTGACTATGAAGTTTTCATTTTTACCGATGGTATTGGTTTTGATTTCTTCTTTCGGAAGCACTTTTGCGAATGAACCCACCTCGGGTATAAAGATTACGACCAAAGAAGCGCGGACGCTTCGTCGAAACTTTATCGATTTACTGGATGCTGAACGAGATCGGCTTCGCTCGGAGCAGAAGCGCACTTTAAAAGATGGCGATGCGGGTCGGAAGGCTCGTCGTAAGGAATGGGATACGAATGAGAAGGTGGCGCGAAGAAAGTTTTTCGACGAAAAAACGCATGGTCCAGAACGACGTGAGTATATACGAGAGTTTAACAACCGTCGTAAGGCGCTTTATGAACAACTTCGAAATGAAGAAAGAGAAATGAAAAATGAGGCTGAAAGTCATTGGAAATCCTTAAAAAATTCCCAAAAAGATCGACTTGAACGCCTAGAAGAGTATTTGAAAAAGCTAGAGCGCCCACCATCACGCTTACTGGAGCGGGTGTATTAACTCTTTACGCGCTCAACGCTAATCACGCCCTTCTTTCCTTCAAGGGCGCTAGTGACTTTCATGAGTTGTTGAATGTCTTGGACTTCGACATCGAAAATTGCAATCGCCTTTTTATCTTTCGTGGTTCGAATATTGGCGCTCGAAATATTTACATTACACGCTGAGATGGTCTGGGACATGACGGCGAGGAGACCTGGCTGATCCAGACAGAGGATTCGAACGCGGACTTGTCGTCGCATCCCCGTTGCCATTGAATTTCGATTCCATTGAACATCTACTTTTCGTGCCTGGTCGTTATCCAGTGCTTTCGTACAAGTCGTTGTATGGACTGTAACTCCGCGGCCCCGAGTAATAAAACCAACGATAGAATCTCCAGGGAGTGGGGAGCAACAGCGACCAAAACGAATGAGGACGTCATCTTCATCTGCAACTAAAATTGCATTCTTAGACTCCGTTTTCCGTTTAGCAGCGTTAAGAACTTTTCTTAAAAATGTGTCATCAGCGCCTTTAGCTTGTTCGATTTTCTTTTCTAGCGCATCCTGAGGAACGATGATTTCTAGAATTTTTTCAGGGAAAATCCGTCCGTAACCTAGTCCAATGAAGAGTTCATCAGGACTTCGAAGCGAGAGGTGTTCTTTCCATACACGTTCAAAATCACCACTTTTTTCAATCTTTGGCTGAGAAAGTCCATGGCTCTTCAGAGCGCGCTCTAAAATTTCTTTACCCATCGAAAGCGCTCGGTCACGCTCCTGCTGTTTAATAACCGCGCGTATTTTTGCTTTAGCGCGAGAAGTTTTAACGATCTTCAGCCAGTCTTTCGAGGGTGTTCCGGTCGGACTCGTTATAATTTCGATCGTGTCACCCGATTTTAAGCGATATTTTAAGGGAACGATTTTGCCATTCACTTTTGAGCCCACACACATATTTCCGACGTTCGTATGTACAGCGTAGGCGAAGTCGAGAGGTGTAGCGCCGTAGGGAAGCTCTTTCACTTCGCCTTGCGGTGTGAAAACAAAAACATCTTCAGCGAAGAGATCGATTTTCACAGTCTCGAGGAATTCAGCCGGATCAGAGAGATCCTTATTCCATTCGAGAAGCCGGTTTACCCACTCCACTTTATCTTTAGAAGTGGAGGCGAAACGGCCTTCCTTATATTTCCAGTGTGCCGCGATACCGCTATCTGCGACGGAATTCATCTCCTGAGTTCGAATCTGAATTTCGACTCGGTCGCCATCGGCACCGATGACCGTCGTGTGAAGCGACTGGTAGGAGTTTGCCTTCGGCATGGCGATATAGTCTTTAAAACGACCCGGGATCGGCTTAAAGGCTGCGTGAATGACCCCAAGGGCTTTATAGCATTCGGTAATATTATCGACCACGATACGAAACGCGATCAGGTCGTGGATTTGGTCAAAATCAACTTTGCGTCGGTCCATTTTTTTATAAATCGAAAAGAAGTGTTTCGCTCGGCCAACGATTTGGGCCTTGATTTCATATTCGACTAATTTTTCTTCGAGAGTGCGAATGAATGCATCGATAAATTTATCGCGTTCTGCTTTCTTCTTCTGAATCCGTTCAACCAATTTGTAATACACATCGGGATGAAGGTATCGAAGACAAAGGTCTTCAAGTTCGATTTTTAACCACCCAATACCCAGCCGATTAGCAATCGGGGCGTATATATCGAGAGTTTCCTGTGCAATCCGCTGCTGTTTCTCGGGTGCGAGATGCTTCAGCGTGCGCATGTTATTTAAGCGGTCTGCAAGTTTTACAAGAATCACGCGAATATCTTTAGCCATCGCGATAATCATTTTTCGGAAATTTTCGGCTTGTTTCTCTTCGGTCGTACGGAAGGTGATCTTAGAAAGTTTCGTCACCCCATCCACAAGATCGGCAACATCTTTTCCGAATTCTTTTTCGATCTCTTCAAGCGTCGTTCCAGTGTCCTCGACCGTGTCGTGAAGTAAACCAGTGATAATGCTAGAGAGATCGAGATTCATTTCCGCGAGTAAGAGTGCAACTTCAGTGGGGTGAATGATGTAGGCATCACCGCTTGAACGTTTTTGTTTTTCATGAGCTTTCGCTGCGAAATGATAGGCTCGGTCTATTTTCTCAAGTGGAGCATCAGGAAAATAAGAGAGGATAGTCTTCTTTAGTTTTTCGAGGGCTTGTATGGATTCTGTGCTCATACCTTCACACCCCGGATGGCATGGAGAATGATGGCAGCGAGTTCGAGATAAGACTTTTCGAGATCATCGTTTACGATCACGTGATCAAAGTGGTCTTTAGCAGCCATTTCATTTATGGCGGCTTTTAATCTTTTTTGGATCGTATCTTCCGAGTCTGTTCCGCGTGAGCGTAGGCGCCGTTCCAGTTCCTTCATCGAAGGAGGCTCCAAAAAAATTTGGACCGTTTCATTCGGATAGCCCTTTTTTAACTGTGCAGCGCCTTGGACATCAATGTCTAGAAGGAGAGATTTCCCCTGATTGAAGGCCTGACTTATGAAACTTCGGCTCGTTCCATAGAAATTACCGTGAACTTCTGCCCACTCTGCAAATCCATTATTAGCGATTTGGGCTTTAAACGCTTCGTGAGTGACAAAAAAATAGTGCACCTCATTTTTTTCAGCGCCGCGTGGTGCACGCGTAGTCGTCGAGATTGATAGGATCAGCTCAGGAATTTCTTTTAGAAGCCGATCACACAGGGTTGTTTTTCCAGTTCCTGAGGGTGCAGAAATGATCACAAGTTTACTCATTCGAGATTCATTACCTGTTCTCGGAGTTGCTCGAGTCTGACCTTACTCGCAACCACTTCTTCGCTCATACCGTAGTCCTGTGCCTTATTGCCTAGAGTGTTGATTTCTCGGTTCAGTTCCTGAAGCACGAAATCAATTTTTCTTCCGACCTGACCGCCTTCACGGAAAATCTTTCTCAAGTGTTCGAGGTGTCCTTGGAAACGGACTAGCTCTTCCTCGATGTCAGTACGATCTGCAATCATCGCGAGTTCTTGGCTAATCCGGGATTCGAGAATCGCTTGAACATTCCCCTCGTTCAGAGGGTAAGCTTCAAAAACCGCTTTAATTTTTTCACGGATTCGATCTGGATACTTCCCAGCTACAGATTTTCTTTTTGCTCGAAGTGAGGAAATAGTTGTTTCGAGTTCGGTGGCTGCATCAAGAAGAATCTTAACCAGGGACGTCCCTTCGTGGGCGCGCATTTCGTGTAAACCGTCTAACGATTTACGAACGAGAGTTTCGAGTTGTTTCCACGTTTCTTCGACTGGTGTGTTATGTGAGTTCCGAAGTAAAACCTCAGGGTAGTTGGCAACATCGACCGTACGGACGGGGTCTTTTAGATTGAGGGCAACCTGAAGTTCATGAATTTTTTCGTAATACTTACGTGCTAGGTCGATATTTAGGGAAAGATCAAATTCATGGACCGAAGCATTTTCGGTGAGACGCTCGATTTTTAAATCAATAGCGCCTCTTGAAAATCGAGATTGAATGAGTGTTTTTATCTGGGTTTCTAAAGAATGAAATTCGCGGGGAAGGCGCGTTTTTAAATCGAGGAAGCGGTGATTCACGGACTTCACTTCGAGACGATATCGAATTCCAGAGACCATCCCTTCGCTGGTGCCAAATCCAGTCATCGATAGGACAGGGGATGTTTTACTCACTGGGCTCGTTCCTCACTTTGTTCGCGAATTCGAGCGAGCGCTCCTTCACCCATTTCTCTGAATTTTGCCATACGTGCATCGATCATCTTTTTCGAGTTTGATGTTTTCGCCTGGGCTTTAATCATCGGGTTAAAATATTTTACGAGGCCTTTTCGAACGGAAGTAAAGGTCGCCTCCCAGTCGCGTTGGGCTCCACCTTGGGGTTCGGATAAAATTCCATCAATCACTCCGAGTTCGAGGAGTTCCTTTGGATTCATTTTGAGTTTTTCTGCCGCGCGCTCCGCAAGTGCAG
>JBGSHQ010000362.1:0-10909 GCA_041752095.1 Bdellovibrionia bacterium | reverse complement strand
AACAAAAAAAGAACTTGTGGGACAATTAAAAGAAGGTGGAGTTGTTGAGGTGAAATTATGAATTTAGATTTAGATTCTGAAATTAATTCTTCGGGATTTTTTACTGGGGCGAGATCGATTTGGTTAGCGGTCGGAGCTGCTGCAATTCTATTTGCGATAAGCATGCTGAGTGGCTGTAGCCAGCTGATGGGCGGATTAAGACCCGATCTGAACGATGAATATCGGTATGAGACTGAGCCGACTAGCGGAGGAAGAATGTCCGAAGCGTCCCTTCTTGATGAAGGCCATTCTTCGGGTGCATCCGCTGGAAAAATGGGCGGACAAGGAACGTGGATCCAGCCGGGAGAAGAAGAGCGAACCGCGATGCGCAGGCCTTCAAATGAAGTTGATAGCGAAGATCAAGTTAAACTCGCTGCGCGTCCAGTGCTCCAGAAAAAGTATAAAAACGGAAATCGAGCAACACGCGCTGACTTCGTGGATGATGCTCGGGATGATGGATCTCTGTGGACCTCGGAGGGGCAGACCAATTACTTCTTAACGAAAAATCAGATCAAGTCAGACGGAGATCTCGTCACCGTTATTTCGGACGAAGACTTTGTTAAGGATATTGCTGCTGAAATAAAGAGAACATTATCGCCCGATGAACGCGAGTCAGAACTCGAAGTGGCACAAGAGCGAGCTAGAGGATCTGCAAAAGGCGATCAGGTTGCAAGCACCCAGGCGTCTGCGAGTCGAAGTCCAGCAAGCACAGATGCGAATGCTAATCCAAAAAAAGAGCCTGAAGTCCCTACGGTTGCATGGGCTGATGTTGACCTACGTAAGTCGATTGAGATGAAGGCAACAGATCCCGTCATGATGGAAGTGGTTGAACGATATCCGAATGGTAACTACAAACTTCGTGGCTTAAAGCGAGTTCGTTTTCATGGCCAAACTAAAATGATTAGCGTCATGGCGATCGCTAAAAATTCGGACATCACACCTGATGAAACGATTAACTCTGGAAAATTATATGAATATCGCATCGAAGCTGTACGTTAATCGACTGGGTCTTTCAGTGGGCGCAATAGCCATACTCCTAGGAGTCATTCCAGGAGCCGATGCGGCTCGCCTTAAGGATGTTGCCGAAATTAAAGGAGTACGGGAAAACATTCTCATTGGATATGGGATTGTAGTAGGTCTTAAAGGAACTGGAGACTCAAGCGCAGATGTTACGAGCCAGTCTCTCGGGCGCTTATTCGGTAAGCTCGGCCTCGACATAAAGAACAGTGCGGGGATCAAATCGAAAAATGCAGCCGCAGTCATCGTAACTGCAAAGCTTCCTGCATTTGCACGCGCAGGAAATAAAATCGATGTCACTGTTTCCTCGATCGGAGACTCTGGATCATTAGAGGGCGGAATGCTTCTAGTAACTCCACTTCAGGCGGGTGACCAAAACATTTATGCTGTCGCCCAGGGCCCCGTTTCGATTGGATCCATAGCAGATGGATCCACTAAAAATTTTCCGACTGTTGGACGCGTTGTCATGGGTGCTTCAGTAGAGAAAGATATCGATACGAATTTTTCTCAAAAACGGTCTATTCGACTCACGCTTCATTCGCCGGATTTTACTACTGCGGCTCGACTGGCGGTGCTTATTAATGGAGAGCTGGGTGGTAAATACGCAACCGCACGCGATAGCGCAACAATCGACATGGTGATTCCGTTTAATTATGCGGGAAATTCTGTCGAATTTATGGCTGCGATCGAAAACATTAATGTGAACGTAGACACCAAGGCGCGCGTGGTTCTGAATGAACGAACCGGAACGGTAGTGATGGGTGATAAAATCACGATAACACCGGTTGCAATCGCCCACGGCGAACTTTCGATCCAAGTCGGTGGAGCAACAGGAGCTCCAGCAGCCGCGGGGGCAAAAGCCGGTCGTGTTGCGGAGCTAAAGTCTGGTTCGAGTGTTTCTGATTTAGTAAAAGCACTCAATACACTGGGTGTTCAACCAAAAGACCTAACTGCTATTTTTCAAACTTTGAAGAGCATGGGTGCTCTTCAATCTGAATTGGAGATCCTGTGATTCTTTGGAAAGATTTTATTATAGATGATTCTTTTGGACCGGTTCTAAAAGACAGCCGTAGCTTGGACGCGAGTCGTTCAAGTATCAAGGACGATGCGAGACAAAAGGCGTTGATCCAGGAAACAAGACGGGAAGCTGAGCCCCTCAGTGGTACAAACACAGGATGTGTGCGTGACACTGCTTGGACGAAAGTCCATGCCCAGGGCCTAGATTCAAATCTTGAAACCAACGCTTTCTCCCACAGGGATGTGGAGAATGGACTTGCTCAGCTACGGCCGAGAGGGGCGGGATGAAAGTTCCGCCCCTCTCACCCCCTACCACCGGAGTTCTTCGCCAAGACTCTGACGGACGGGTTAATGGCAAAAGATCGAGGGAAAACGTGGATCCACAGATCCGCGCTGCCGCCGAAGGTCTTGAGGCCATGTTTTTAAACACGATGATGACAGCAATGAGAAACACTGTTCAGGAATCCGAACTGAGTTTAGAGAATCCAGCGACAAAAATTTATCGAGGAATGCTTGATAATGAGGTAGCCCAACAGACGGCACGAAATAACTCTGTCGGACTTGCTGATCAGATCATTGCCTATCTGGAACAGCGTGGCTACAATAGTGGTAAGGCTGAGGTCCACGGAAGAACGAAGCCAGTAGCGGAAACACCCGCGAAAAGTACAGGAGGTACCCATGAAAATTAATCAATCAGTGAGTTCGAATATTCCAAGTACGCAAACCGAAGGTCTCAAGAAGGCCGAACAGTCTGCGAAAACTGAACGTGCAAGCCAAGTTGAAAAGCTTGCGAAGCAACAGGGGTCTTCGGCACCCGTAGCGCCACAAATTTCTAGTCGCGGAAAAGAGATGGCAAAGGCCGCAGCGATTGCGAGTGGGGCGCCCGATGTTCGCGAAGATCGAATTGCAGAAATTAAAAAACGACTTGCAGCCGGAGAATATAAAATCGATTCCGATGCAATTGCAGAGAAGATGATCAGCGAACACGGCGGAATGTAAGTTACTGTCTGCGCCCGCACTGTGGGCTACGGTTGATTAGGATGATCAACTGTGAAGAGGAATCAGGAGGATTCACGTGGCCGATAATTTAGAGCTAGAAAAACTATATACCTGTTTACAGAGGATGATTGGCCTCCATCGCCAACTTTACGAAGTTTGCAAAATGGAGCGCGAAGCTTTTATCTCTGCCGACTCGAAACAAATCCTCGAACATACCCAAGCTAAAGAACTCATTATTGAAACCATTCGTCATGCCGAAGCAGAACGCATTCGAATCTCGGTTAGTTTAGCGGCACTTTGGAAAAAACCACTTTCAGAGCTTACGCTTAATTTTATTATTCGAGAAATCGAACCCCAGGATCCTAAGAACTCTGAACGATTTAGAAGTGCACTCACTGCACTCACCGCACTAATTGAGAGAGCGCGAAAACTGAATGAATCAAATCGGTCGTTAGTCGAGTCCTCTCTCGAACATGTTCACGCGATGAAGAAAAATGTTTTAGGGGAAGCCGTACCCCAGTCCGACACCTACGGTAACCAGGGTCAGAAGCTTGCTCAGACGGGGGGCGCCCGCCTCCTTTCGACGGAAGCCTAAGAACGAAGGGAATCAATGGCACTTCCTAATGTCATGCAAACCGGAAGAAGTGGGATGGTCGCTGCGAAAGCGCAGATGGCTACGACCTCTCACAACATTTCGAATGCAAACACGGAAGGTTTTTCGCGCCAGCGCGTAGAACAACGCGCGGATAACGCTATTCCACATGGCGGAAAGAACATGATCGGCCAGGGTGTGGGCCTTGCACGTACTGACCGACTGAATGACCAGTATATTGAAAAACAGATTCGGAATGCGAGTCGTGATCTTTCCCATCTTGAAGAAAAAGATCTCGCTTTAAAGCAGACCGAGGACATTTTTAACGAAATGGGTGGCGAAGGACTGAATCGCCTTGTCTCTAAATTTTTTAACGAATTTAGAAAGCTCGCAAACGAGCCCGATAATGAAGCAGTCAGACAGAGTGTTCGCGAGTCGACTCTTGCAATGGCAAACGATTTTAAACGCCTTCACTCATCAATTGAAGATGTTCGAAATCACCTTGATCATCGGATTGAAGGGTTTGCTTCCGAAGCGAATTCAATCGCCGTACAGGTGAAAGACCTTAATCTTAAAATTAAAGTCCAGGAGCTTTCGGGTGGCCAGGCAAACGATCTTCGCGATCAGCGCGATACGATGATGAAAAAACTATCGACCTATTTCGATGTATCCACTCACACCGATAAAGACGGTGGAATTAATGTCGACATTAAAGGTGTTGGCCCTCTAATCAGCGGCCCGAATGCAGAAAAAATTATAGTGGATCGAACCCCTGCTGATGGTGAGGGTAAGCCAGAAAATTCCTTTTCTCTCCGTTCAACGGGTAATGCATCAAACGACATCACCCATGCTCTAAAGGGCGGGAAAATCGGCGCACTACTTGAAGTTCGTGACCAAACCCTTTCCAGCGTCTTAGATCGTCTGGATGAAATGGCGTCGACCATAACAAATTCTGTGAACTCGATTCACCGCGAGGGAATTACTCGTTACGGAACTAAGGGTGTCGATTTTTTTAAAACGCTAGAGGTAAAAGACCGTGCCTCACAGTATATGGCGCTCTCCGACGGTGTCGCGAATGATGCAAATATGATTGCAGCCGGTGCTGTGGCGAATGCATCAGGAGATAACCGCATCGCGGTTGCTATTTCCCAACTCCAGAACATGAGAGTCATGGATAACGGAAACACGACGATCGATGCTTTTTATAACGGACTCGTGGCCGATGTTGGTGTTGTTGCGGGTAGAACACGGAACTCCCTTGTTCAACAAAAAGACATAACGATGCAGCTTGATAAAATGAGAGAACAAATTTCTGGTGTTTCTATTGATGAAGAGACAGCAAACCTTCTCCAGTTTCAGAGAGCGTTCGATGCTTCTGCAAAAGTGATTTCAGTAGCCGATCAGTGTCTGCAAACCGTTTTAGACTTACGTCGATAAAGGAATGGGGACGAGTAAATGCGAGTGAGTGATAACACCAACTTCGGTCTTGTAAGAGAGACCATTAATCGGACGAAGGGGCGGATGGAAAAACTCCAAACGCAATCTGCGACGCTTAAAAAGGTGAACACTCCTTCAGACGACCCCGTGGGTTCTTCTAAAATTCTCGAAATTAGGACGGACAAAGTGAATAACGAACAGTTTTTAATGAACTCAAAACTTGCTGAAGCTCAGTTGAATAATTCCGAGTCCGCACTCTCAGAACTCGGAGATATTGTGATTCGAGCGAAAGAAATCGCGATTCAGCAGGCGAGTGGGGCGTCTGCAAATGACGATACCCGACTCGCTGTTGCGGAAGAAATTACGCAGATGTACCAAAGCGCTATTGGAACTGCTAACCGTAGAATCGGTGACCGATATGTGTTTGGTGGCTTTAAAACGGACCAACCACCGGTGACTGTGGATGGAAAATACGTGGGTGACGACGGCCAAATGATGGTTGAAGTGGGCCGAGATGTCTTCATCGCGATGAACATCCCCGGCCACGAAGTTTTCAACACAAACCCAGGTGTAGAAGATCGCCCAGCCGACATGGGGTCTTCTCCCGAGCTGCAGATGCGCGCAGGCACGCGTACACCCGCGAGCTATTCGGCTACTGGCCAACCTGGAAAAGAAGCTGGGAAAGCAGGTCCCCAGGCCGAGAACGTGAACGTTTTCGAGGAACTACAGAATTTAAGGATCGGCCTTCTGACGAGCGATACGGAAACGATTCGAAATACTCTGGATCGATTCGATCAAATTCACTCACGAATTAATTCAATGCGAGCTAAAATCGGATCCCGTATTAACGGCCTCCAGACCATGTCTCAGTCCCTAGAACGACAGAACATCACGAATGCTCAACTCGGGTCCCACCTCGAAGACGCAGACATGGCACAGGTTGTCAGCGATCTTGCAAAAGAGGAGACGGTTTTCCGCAGCGCGTTACAATCATCGGGTAAGCTCCTACAGCCGACCTTGATGGAGTTTCTTAAATAGCGGAAATAAAAAGAAAGGTTGAGATTTGCGGGGCGTTATAATATTTGAACCCTCGGTAAAGGATTACTGGCTTTACTAGAGATGGAGTTTTTATGTTGGTCCTCACCCGAAAACTCGGGGAAAGCATCGCAATCGACGATCATATTAAGATCGTTGTTGTGCAGATTAAAGGGAAGCAGGTCCGTTTAGGGATCCAAGCACCGAAGGAAACCAAAATTCATCGCGAAGAAGTTTACTCGGCCATTCAAGATCAGAATAAGGAAGCCGCAAAGACTTCAGTTGCAGTGAACCAAGTTTCCAAAGTATTAAAAGGTTAAGACTTTTTGTAGGCTGATCCAGGATGGGGCAGCTAGAATCGAACTGGGGGATAGAGCATGATCGTAGAGACAGGACGTTTTGGTAAGCTCGAAGTTGCTGAAGCAGATTTAGTATCGATCAGCGGCGGCATTCTCGGCTTTCCTGAATACACAAAATTTTGTCTGGTAGATCCAGGAGATGACGTTCTGATTATTTGGCTTCAGTCTCTCGAAAATCCAGAACTAGCGATTCCACTTCTTGAGCCTAAAATTTTCAAACTCGATTACACTGTGCGCTTAAGTGCCGCCGAACTCCGAGAGTTAAAACTCGACAATGTGAATCAATCCGCTGTTTTTGCTCTCCTCACTATTGGTGATGATATCACTGAAATGACTGCGAATCTAAAAGCTCCGCTTGTGATTAATCTTCGTGAAAAACTTGCGAAGCAAGTGGTCCTTCAAGAAAACGAATACACCCTGAAACACCCCATGTTTAAAGAGCTTCGCACGCATCTGATGACCATAGCGTCTCAGCGTCAGGGGTCATCCGTTAAAGATGAAAAATCTGAATCGCGCGACAGTGCGATTATCTCGATCGCGTCTATTCCCCCATCACTCACCGTAAAGAGTCTTCAGGCTTAAAGTGATTCTTACGCTCCTTCTCATGACGTTTGCAGCGTCAGGGGGTGAGCCGACAACGGCTGAAGGTCGAGCGAATCGGAATGCTTTTCCTTTGGTTCGTTACCAAAAAGAGTATGCGATATTACAGCCAACAGTAGAAAACACACTTCGATTAAAACTCGATGAAGCACTCGCGCCAGTCAGATTACTCCCTAAATCATGGTTTGAGTCCGTTTACCCAAACATACTGACGACGGGAGAAAGACTCAGACTTCTTGATAGTTTCAAGGAAACGGAAATTTGGAAGTGTTCGGGTGAATACTGCCGCGCGTGTCCGGTTACAGAACAACTCGGTTGTGTGCTGGGATCTAAAACCCCCGCAGGATTTGGAGTCGTTGCCATCATTCATCCGTGCTTATACGGAGAAGGAAAGTGTACTAAACGTGGCGAAATCGATGGATGGGTTGAACGATTTATTTCAAGCACCGTTTATTATAAATTAGGACTGCAAGGAAGTTCGCGCCCACTCGTGAAGTATCAGGAATCCTCATCTCGGTGGATTCATAAAACAGCAACTGATGTAAATGAGGCACTCAGCTCCTGCCCAGGCCCGTACACAAAAAAAACGCTCAATTTTCTCATCAGGAACAATGCGATTTCAAATCCAAACCCCGCATTAAAAACGTGTGCGCAGAAATACCTCTCAGCACTCATCGATTTACCGCTAAGGTGCCCGAGCCTTAAAAAAGAATCAAAATTGGCCTGGGCTGCTTTAACGAAGAACCAGTTTAGAAAAGATGCCGAAATTTTTCGCGCCGATCCTTTTAGTCGAAAGATGCTTTGTCGAAGTCGAGATGCGAAAGTACTTTTTACCTCGATAGATTCCAAACCCATACTTTTTCTGTTTGATGGCGCGTGTGAAGGCGAGGATGCACTAGCTAAAGAGGAATTCATTCAGTCAGTGGTCCCCGCAGCACTGAGAGATCAGCTTATTGCTTCGGGTTGCATCGCTAAAAAAGCAGAAGAAAAAAGGGAAGAGCAGGGAACGGGGAGTTTACAAAACGGGCCCGAGGTTAGGCTTGAGTCAGAGTATTAATAAACGATCGTAATCTCGTTTTTATATTCGATGAGTTCCTTAATATTCTTCACTTCGCGAATCATCCACTTACCGTTTTCAAGACTCATTTCGCACATCCGCTTCGTGGTAACACGCGCGTCGGGTCCACGGCCTTGGTCGAGGTAGGTGAGTTCATAAGTAACGTCAGTTCGATTAGGCGTTACAGGCTTAACTTCTCGCACCGCAATTTTTATGAGTTCGCGTTTTGAGTCCACAAAGGCGAGCCGAAACTGTTCATCACTCCATGAAACGAGACGGTTCTTAGCCCCACCGGTGAGGTAGCTTGTAAGTTTTGCGCGATCTGAGGTTTCGCGAACAGAGAAGCTTGTATTAATGTAATCGGTTAACCGTTGTTTTGGATCCCCATCACTGGAAGTCTTTTTTGTGCACGAAAGGAAAGAACTGAGTGCGAGAGAGAGAATCAGAAACAAAAGCAATTTTTTTGAGAACATTTTAAGTAATAACATGACCTTCTCCACGTAAAACTTCTATGAAATCTGCGAGATCCTTTTTCGAATCCAAGTCCGTGTTCTTAAATTCTACCCCAATACCTGCCCACGAAGTATTGATTTTAGATGAAAGAGCAGAAACCAAATTAACGCCACAGGTGACCTTAGAACCTCTGTAGTGAAGTGTAACCTCACTCGGCAAATTTTTCTCAGAGCCTTTTAAAAACTGACCGAGAATAAAACCCCCACCCAAATCGAGTTGGCTCAGACGAAGCCCCTTAGTCTCGCCCCATTGGAGTGCGAGTCCAGGTATAGGTTCCGGTAAAGATTGAAACCACCTTATCCCAGGAGCAAGGGCTGGAAACTGAAAGGCTGCCCAAAGGCGTTCGATGTAAGCAAAAGCTGCGATTCCAAGCGCGATTGAAAAGAGGCCCAGAGCGACGTTTTCTTGGCGGAGGGATGTATAAAGTAGCGCAAGTGTGATGAATGCAGCGAATGCGCCCAATATAAATACAGCCCATCGCTTTGCTCTGAGTAAGGTGAAAACCGAAAAACAAAGGAAAAGAAATAGAGAGAGCCACTGAAGCCACTCCTGGAGCGGATTCCACTGCCACCAAGGCATTCTACGGCTAATAAGAGAAGCAGAAAAGAGAACCGGAAAAGCAACGAAAAGGAGGTAAGCCATTCGACGCAAGCGCTCGGGTGTTTTCCATAATCTCATCACTAAAAAATCTCATGCCTGCGGAAAACTTTCAATCTATCGAAACGTTTAGCTATAATTTCATCTATGGCAGAGCGAATCAGTATTGCTGGAGTAATGACGGGAACTTCGTGTGATGGGATTGATATTGCATCAATCGAGTTTGATCCAGAGAGTTGGACTCCAAAATGGGAAGCAAGCCTCCCTTATCCTAAAAAATTAAGAGAACGGGTTTTCAAACTCCAAGCACCCGATGTAAAAACGACGGTTGAAGAAATTTTCTCACTTCACACAGAAATCGGGGATTGGATTGGAGAAGTGACACTCGATCTGATTGAAGGATTATCTGCGGAGGAAAGACCAGCAGTACTTGCGATGCATGGTCAAACGATTGCTCATCACCCCTCAAAACGTCCGCACGCTTTCACGGTCCAACTCGGAGATCCAACACGGGTTGCAGAAAAAACAGGGCGTACCGTTATTTCAAATTTTCGACAAGGCGATATGGCAGCAGATGGGGAAGGGGCCCCCCTCGTTCCAATTTACCACTATCTATTAAGCTCCATTTTACCGGGATCTTCAGAAGGAATTGCACTCCATAATTTAGGTGGAATTAGCAACTTCACGTATATTGATCCCAGCGGAAAAATGATCGCCTTTGATACGGGCCCCGCAAATGTTTGGATTGATGCCGCCGTTGAGAAAATAACCAAAGGGAAAAAAAAGTTTGATGGGGGTGGAAAACTTTCGCTCCAGGGAAACGTTAATTTTAAAATTCTAAAAGAACTTTTAAAACACCCCTATCTAAAGAAACCGGCCCCTAAATCGACTGGACGGGATGATTTTCCTCCTGAGCTTTTTCTGAGAAAGGCCAAGGCATTAAAAGGAAGTGATCTCGTGGCTACTGCGACGGCATTTACCGTAGAAACGATTGCTCAGGCCTATGAACGTTTTATTCTTCGGGAGCGACTTCCACTTTCGTCCATTTACCTTTGTGGCGGTGGCGCTAAAAACGAAGCCATTCGGCACTGGTTATCGGACCGGCTTGATGGAATTCAGGTTCAAACCATAGAAGAACACGGTTTCGAATCACAATATATTGAAGCGCAGGCTTTTGCATTTTTAGGATATCGATCGTTACTGGGACTTCCCTTGGGTGGAAATTGGACCGGGGTCGATCGATTTGGCCCTCCTGGAATGATTACGCCCGGAAAAAATTGGACTGAGGTTTTAAAGAGTCTTCCATAATCCTCGGTAGCCGATTCCACTGGGTGGATTTTCCATGTCGGAGCCGAACGGGCTTTTACCATATAGAACTGTACCTGCAGAAAGTGAAAGAGGAGGGGTAACGTCGTTTCCTTCGGGCGCCCAATAACAGGGAGATTTCCATTTCGAAAAATCAACGTCTTCGGGTGTGCGAATAGAAGTCCAGATACCAGGAGCTAATCTTCGATTTGCTTTTAGCATTCGCTCTTTCCATAGGAGTGGAAGCTCACCCCTTTCATAAAGTGTGATCCAATCGAGATGGGTTTGATGCCAGAGTTCAGGCGTTCCGATATCGAACCACCGCGTGTTAGTGGCTTCGAG
>JBGSHQ010000361.1:0-7247 GCA_041752095.1 Bdellovibrionia bacterium | reverse complement strand
GATACCCAAGCGAGCGCAGAGTTTTCAAGCGCCGAAGCGCCGAAGAAGAGTAAGAAGAATTTTACGACTGTATTACACTGATAAGCTCGGTGAGCAAGGAAGCGGTGGTAGCCTGCCGTAATTCCCATTCCGCTCACGGCGTACATAAAAATAAAGATGGCAAGATCAATCCACTGAAAACCGTGATGACTAATGTAGTAGATCAGCGCAATCACTGCAGCCGGTGGGGTGAGCGTAATGATGAAAGCATTCACCCAGTCAAACTTGCGGGGAAGAAGAGTTTCTGGAACCGGCTCAGAGGCGGTGTTCTTAGGTTGTGCGTTCATGTCTTAAGTTTGCAGCTAAGTGGGGGGGGAGGGCCAGGTCCTGTGGGTAATAGTTGTGTAAGGAGAAAAACGGTGAAGTTTAGATGGGTTAGTCCTTCATTTTTGCCTGGCGAGTTGCTACGGATTTCACTATAATAAGAGGCGAATCTAAGGAGCGTTGCGAGGCGTCAGTTTTAACACGAGATGCCCTAGGCTTAGATTCCCGGACCTAACGGCGCTCACCATCGATCGTGGAACAGACCACGAGTAAAGGTGAGGAGCCTCTAATGAATAAAGACATGAATAAAGACATGAATAAAAATGATTACGTCGTAACTGATATTTCCCTCGCTGACTTTGGCCGCAAAGAAATTCGAATTGCTGAAACCGAAATGCCAGGCCTCATGGCCATTCGCGAAGAATTCGCGGCTAAAAAACCATTAAAAGGAGCTCGAATCACCGGCTCTCTTCACATGACGATTCAGACTGCAGTTCTGATCGAGACGCTGAAGGCGCTTGGAGCAGAAGTTCGCTGGGCATCGTGTAATATCTTTTCAACCCAAGATCACGCTGCTGCCGCTATCGCAGCTGGCGGTACTCCGGTCTTCGCTAAAAAGGGTGAATCGCTTGAAGAATACTGGGACTATACCCACCGCATCTTCGACTGGAAGGATGGAGTTCATTCGAACATGATTCTCGATGATGGTGGAGACGCGACTCTTCTTCTCCATCTCGGAACCCGAGCAGAAAAAGATCTTACGGTTCTCTCGAAACCCACATCTGAAGAAGAAAAAATTCTTTATGCTTCGATCCGCGAAAAACTAAAGAGTTCACCCAACTGGTATTCGGCTCGTCTTGCGGCGATTAAAGGTGTGACCGAAGAGACCACGACCGGCGTTCACCGCTTAATCCAGATGCACAAGCGCGGAGACCTCCGTTTCCCTGCGATTAACGTGAACGATTCCGTAACGAAGTCGAAGTTTGATAATCTCTATGGCTGCCGTGAATCTCTCGTCGACGCAATTAAACGTGCGACTGACGTGATGATTGCAGGTAAGGTCGCAGTCGTCTGCGGATACGGCGATGTGGGTAAGGGATCTGCCCAAGCCCTTCGCGCACTCTCTGCACAGGTCTGGGTCACCGAAATCGATCCGATCTGCGCACTCCAGGCTTCGATGGAAGGTTACCGCGTGGTCACTATGGATTACGCGAAGTCACTCGGCGATATCTTCGTCACAACGACGGGGAACTATCACGTCATTACGCATGACCATATGATCGCGATGAAGGATCAGGCGATTGTGTGTAACATCGGTCACTTTGATAACGAAATCGATGTGGCCTCGGTCGAGAAATATAAGTGGGAAGAAATCAAGCCCCAGGTCGATCATATTATTTTCCCTGATGGTAAGCGGATTATCCTTCTTGCGAAGGGTCGGTTAGTAAACCTGGGATGTGGAACGGGTCACCCGAGTTACGTGATGTCGTCTTCGTTTGCGAACCAGACGATCGCTCAGATCGAGCTCTTCTCGCATCCAGAGAAGTATCCACTGGGAGTGCATGTTTTACCTAAACACCTGGATGAAAAAGTTGCTCGCCTTCAGTTGAAGAAACTAAATGCGGTGCTCACTGAGCTCACCGAAGAGCAAGCGAACTACATCCATGTGCCGAAGCAAGGTCCGTATAAACCGGATACTTACCGTTACTAAGTGAAATGTACTCTTTGCAGCGGCTTAAGCGTTCGTCCTTTTCGGACGGAGCTTAAGCCGCATGCGTATTATCACTGCGAGACATGTGATTTAAGGTTTTTAGATCCCGCGTTTCATCTTTCATATGAAGACGAAAAGAAGCGGTATCAGTCGCATAATAATGATCCGCTCGATGCGGGTTACCAAAAGTTTCTTTCTCCAGTGTTTGATGCTCTAGTCTCGAGGTTCGACAAGGCAGCAAGGCTTCTGGATTTCGGTGCGGGACCTGGGCCCGCACTCTATCAGAGTCTCCTCTCAGCAGGATTTAGTCATGCGGCTGTTTATGATCCCTATTTTTTTCCTGATGAGTCGACACTGACGTGTGAGTATGACGCGGTTTCTGCGACCGAGGTGATCGAGCATTTTCGGGATCCAGCCGATGATTTTAAAAAAATTCGAAAATGCCTTCGACCAGGTGGCTCTTTAGTTCTGATGACTCATTTTTTCGATGCCACGACTATTGATTTTAATTCCTGGTACTACCGAAAAGATCCTACCCATGTTTCTTTTTATTCTCGTAAAACGATGGAGTGGATTCGTGAATATTTTGGTTTTACGCGGCTCGAATTTATCACTGAGAGAGTCGTTGTATTAGACTAGCCAAATATGTCCGATAAAAGCTGACATGTTCATCACCCCTACTTCTTGGAGGTGAGTTTTATCGGTATTCCTTCCGAGTCATATCAAGTTTAATCGAACGCGGACCCTTCTGGGGTGTCGTGATAGGAATCACGCGTGAGGGAACGCGAGAGATTTGATTTACGGGGGAAACCGCGTAGGGTGCTGGAGGTGGCCGGACAGATGGAGTGGCAAGAGGCTGAACACCTGGTTTTACGATCGTCTGAGAGGCAACCGGCGCGACGGGTTTGCCCGAAGTCTGATGAGTCCTTAGCCACTGCGCACGAACTTTGTGTTCATAAGCTTTCTGTTTCATTTTCTGTGCGTGGAGTTTTCGTGCACGGAGTGCGGCCACAGCTGCCGCCTGTTTTTTTGTGAGAGTCGGTTTTTTCTTGAGGGAGTATTTTTTCGGGATGAGTTTCTTTCCCGTAAAAACATTTTTAGAAGCTGTTTTCCCGGAGGAAGTTTTTGGCCGCGGAAACTGAGCAGGAGTGGGCGTAGGTTTTTTAGGCGCTAAATGAGTCGGCAACCCCGCATCAGTGGTATCTGCCGAAAAGAGCGCAAAGAGTATAAGGAACACGAAAACGCGGACCATAAGGATAGATCGGCGAATTAGGGCGTTTTGCTTTGCAGCGAACTCAAATTATTTTAGTGGCGCACTTAGTTCGTCAATTACTTGGCGATTCGTTTTACCGTAATTTTTGTTCCAGGTTTTAAGCCGGGCTTAGAACTGGGCTTAGCGCTAGTCGAGCTAGGCCTTGTACTGATCTTAGGCCGAGCTGAGCCCGGTTGGACATCCGCAAGTTGCGCAATAAACGGGTGATCCCGCTCGGTCACGAAGTTAATCACCAGTCCCTTACGTCCTGCACGCGCTGTACGCCCCACGCGGTGGATGTAGTTATCCATGTGGCTCGGGAGGTGGTAATTAATCACGCGCCCCACGTGCTCGAGATCCAGTCCACGCGAAGCAAGATCGGTCGAAATTAAGAGTTCGACCTGTCCGTCACGGAAAGCCTTTAGGTTTGCTCTGCGCTCGAGCTTATCCATTTCGCCGCGGTAAATCGCGCAGCTTTTTCCCATCTTCGCTAACTCGGCTGCGAGTTTATCGCACTGTTCACGGGTATTCGTGAAAATCATGGTGCCGCCCTTAACTTTTTCAGCAAGCACCTTCGTCAGTAGCGGAATTCTTTTTCCATCGATGACATCGCGATTTTCGGTCGTCAGAGTCGCCACAATTTTATGGCTTCCTTTACTTCGAATCACTTCGGCATCTTTAAAAAGAGTGGAGATGAGCTTTTCAACAGCGGGTGAAACGGTTGCAGAAAAAAGAGCAAGCTGGCGATGGGGTGGGCAAGCACGAACGATCTGGGTCGCGTCGGGTAAAAAACCCTGATCCAGCATCTGATCCGCTTCATCAAATACAAGCATATGGACGTCGCGAAAATTCACGAGCCCTCGGTCGAGAAGTTTCACGAGCCGCCCCGGAGTCGCGACTAGTACTTCGAAAGTACCTGCGATATTTTTCTTCGCCACATCCAGAGCCGTGCCACCCAGAACAGTGCGAACACGAAGGCGAGTCGTATGGGTAAACGGTTTCATGACTTTAGAAACCTGTTCGCCGAGTTCACGCGTCGGAACGATCACCACAGCGCGAGGATGTGCGGTGGCAGTGATTCGGTTTCCGTCATTTTCGAGAGTTTTTAACAGATGAAGAATTGGGAGCGAGTACGAAAGTGTTTTTCCGCTCCCTGTTTCAGCAACTCCGACGACGGATTTACCTGCGAGGAGAAGTGGAAGAGTCCGGGACTGGATCTCGGTAGGAGTCACCAGTCCTTTTTCGACGAGCGTGGATTGAAGTGTGGGAAGTAAATCGTAATCTGTAAATTTATGCATAAATTCTTTCTTGCTTAACGGGTGAGGCCCTTCATAAGGTTTCGTAAAAATTGGTCGCCGCATTCGCGGTAATTTCGGTGATCGGGTCTTCGAAAAAAAGCACCGAGTTCGGCTTTAGAAATCCTGAGCCCGGCTTTTTCGATGATCACACCGATGTCTGTGTCTTTCAGTTCAAACGCCACGCGGAGTTTTTTTAGAATCACATTGTTTGTGACAGGTGTTTCTAAAGGGGCAGGGGGGGCGTCTTCTTTTAATCCACGTTTATAAATCACAAGCCCATTTAAAAACTGCGCCATGATTTTATGGGGGCAGAGTTCGAAGCCGGGTTCCTCTTCGCGCCTCATATAGACGATTAAGTCCTCTACGGTGATGTCCCCGCCGCCGAGTTTTACGATCTCGACGAGCTTCTGGTCGCTAATATGGAGGATGTAGCCAATGCTACGGAGGGCATCATTATTAATCATGGGACTTGGCCACCTTTTAACCGTGATGCGTCACGAATGGAACCCTTTTTATGGCTTTCTAGTCCAAGAACAGAGTAATGTCCTTGGAATGCAAATCGATAAGCCAAGCGCAAAAGAGGTTGGGGACGCATATCGCGAGTTTAGCGGTGAAGAGGTCTCCCTTTGGCACTTTCCCATGATGAATGATGCTGTAAGGAACGACGCCTATGACCGGGCGCTGGGTACAGCCCTAGAGAAAAATAAGGGCTCAGTCCTGGATATAGGGACGGGTTCGGGGCTTTTAGCCCTGATGGCCGCTCGTCACGGAGCCTCTCGGGTGACGACGTGTGAAACGATCCCAGTGATCGCAAATAAAGCGCGTAAAATTATCGAGAAAAATGGGTATGCCGACCGGATAAAAGTCGTCGATGGGTATTCGACCCATTTAAAAATCGGCTCTCCCGAAGCGCCTGAAAAATTCGATATCCTAGTCACTGAAATATTCGATGACGGACTCCTAGGTGAGCACGCTTTCAAAGCCATTGGTCACGCTCGAGAGAATTTACTAAAACCCGATGCCCAGATTATTCCTGCCGGGGTGCGGGTTATGGCAATGGGGATTGAATCCACCGAAATTTTTAAAAACTACCGTGTGAGCAATGCGGCTGGGTTTGATGTCAGGGAATTTAATGAATTCTCTGTCCAGGGTTACGTCGGCATTCATCTCGATAAGATGGCTTATCGCCCGATCACGAAACCCATGGAAGTTTTCAATTTCGATTTTAAAAACATTCCATCCCCGCAGTCGAAGTCGATTTCTTTCGAAGTGACTGACACGGGAACACTTCACGCGATCGCGTTCTGGTTTGAGCTAGCGCTTGATTCTGAAACTCGTGTGAGTAGTGGACCTGGACTACCCGCGCTTTCAAGCTGGAAACAAGCGGTTCAGGTGGCAGAAACCGCGGACGGATTTAAGGCCGGGGACCAGGTCGTGCTCCTTGCGAATCATGATGATTCGGCGATTTGGTTCACTCGTCCTTAAGTTTTAGCCTTAAGATTTCCGGCTCTCAAGATCGTGAATGAGCCTCGAGGCTTCTTCTTCGTCAATCAGAACGAATTTACCTTGGGGTGCTTCATAGGCGTAAACATCAGCCTTAGCGATATCAAACCACCAGCCGTAAATCGCAAGCGTGCCCTCTTTAATGCGTTCGATCACAGTGGGATACGATTTTACATGTTCCATTTGGAGGAGGACATTCAGCTGAGAAAGTTGGTTATGAGTCGAGAGCTTTGGATCGAGAATGGCGCCGCCGCGGAGTGTGGAAAGGGCGGGTTCACCATGCCTAAGCCAGCTCTTTAAATTCGGAGCCGAGATTTTATTTCGATCCATTTCTATCGCTCGCATCGCTCCACACTCGGAGTGACCACAGACGATAATATGCGAAACATTCAAATTCTGAACGGCAAACTCAATCGCTGCTGCCTCAGACTCATCGCTCGTAGAAACACCATGTTCCCCGCAAGGGGGCACGAGATTACCTACGTTTCTTAAAACAAAAAGATCACCGGGGTTAGTCGATGCGAAGGTATTTGGCACCACGCGACTGTCGGAGCATGCAATAAAAAGAGTGTCGGGCGACTGGCCTGTGGCGAGCCTTCCGAAAGCTTCTCGGTATCCACGCTGGGTATTTTTTCGGAATTCGACGATCCCGTTAATCAGTTTTTTCACTGATCAATCTCTTACCGCATTTTGGGTAAGGGGTCTACCCCAAGCCGGATTTACGCCGCAAGAGCCGTTCGAGTTGCAATAATAGGGAGTTCGATCACGAATCGAGTGTTCGGATGGGTTAGATCAACCCGAATTGATCCATTATGTTTTTCTGCAATCGTCAATGCGATACTGAGTCCTAAGCCCGTTCCTTTACCTGGATCCTTTGTTGAAAAGAACGGGTGCATAATTTTTTCAGCAATTTCAGAAGGAATACCAGGACCACTATCCGTGACGAAAAGGGTGAGCGTTCCCCCTTTTGATTCCGCTTCTATTTTTACCCAACGGCTGTCGAGACCACGGATTGCATCATAAGAGTTATTAAGAAGATTTAAAAGAATTTGCGAGAGTTGGACGGAATGCGCTTTCAAACTAACGTCTGGAAATTCTGTAACGAGGAGTTCAATATCGGCTCGCTTAAAACGATCTCGGCAGTATTCCAGTGTTTCATTTAACCAAGGCCGAAGCGGAA
>JBGSHQ010000360.1:0-3623 GCA_041752095.1 Bdellovibrionia bacterium | reverse complement strand
TCTGAAGGTGTCGAAACTTGGAATGCTTCTTCAATGAAGAGCCCTTTTTTATTCACGTAAAGATTGAGGAGCTGTTCACAGAATTTTTTAAATTCAGTCTCGAGCGCAGCATCTTTCCAGAGGAGCGCGAGACCTACGCGGTAAGGATAGGTTTGCTTCGTGAGAACATGAGTCGATGAGGGCTGATACTGGCACCACACAACTTTTGCAGTGAGTTTAAAAGGTTTTGGATGATGCATCTCTACTGTGAGTTCGACGTTCGGCGTGAGACCGGTGACGGCATACATGCAGAACCCATCAGGCGTGAAGTCGTTTAAGAGGGCGTGCGCTGGGACTTCTACGAGGAAGCCATCGTCTGCTCGGAAGCTTAAAATGATGTCTGTCCTGCGCACGTGAATCGGGCGAGTGAGACGATCCTTTTCTCGCTGTTTTGCGGACATGAGGGCTTTGATTCGCTGGTTACTGGATGACCACATAAAAGAAACGCTCCTTCCCTATGAACCTTATCGGCAGAGGTGGAGCGTTTCTGTACAGTATTTAATGATTTAATGAAAAAGTCGTAAAATCGTATAACTAAATGATTTTATAAGGAAAATCCAAGTCTCATTGCATACCTACGGTCTTCCTGACCACCGGCGTTCAGAGACATTTCTTCTCCATAGGTCGAGAAATCGAGCTTAAGCACCGGAAGATCGAAGCCCACGCCTAGGCAGGCATAACCCTGGTTAATGCCCGCTCGGAGGAAGATCGTGTCTTTCAGAGCGATTTCGCCGCCCATGTGAAGGAGCCTGAAAAGCGATCCGCCTTCATTATTTCCAATGTCCTGGACTTCGAAAGCAAGCGTCGTCATACCCAGTCCCCAGATGCTGCTCTTCCGAGCAGAAAGACCCGCGTTTATAGACCGAGGTAATTTCATCGGCTCAGGCTGGGTTCCTGAAATCAGATCAAGCCCCTGCTTATATTTCGAACCCATCACGTTATTCACTGCGAGCGCGCTCTGAAGTTCCCAGCCTTTCGGCTCCCAATTAATATTATGTCGAGCCCCTAAGTCGAAATCGATTTTAGTCCCTTCGCCGGCTCCATCGCTCACCGATTTAAAGCCAGTTCCGCGGATGTAGTCGACAGTGGAAAAGTCATCCTTAGTCGCTACTCGGTACATATAGTGAGCGGTGATTCCGACTGCGACGCGGTCTTCGACAGCAAATTTACGAGCAAACGTCACTGCAGGGCCGATATCCATAAATACGTTTGGCTCAAGCGACATCGATCTTCGAAGTCCAATATCGGCCTGTGTACTCTGGATAAGGCCGACTGCGAAGGAGTTTCGGTTAACGATAAACCGAGGGGAGTAGTAAGCTGGAATAATGGTCTGGATTCGGACGTGGTTATTTGTTCCAGCCGTTTCTGCTAAGTTTGAGATTACGTCTCCGCTCTTAGCGAGTTTATTCACGTTCTTAATCGATCCACTATTTAACTCGATCATCATGTTAATGATGTCGATGCGCCATTTCTCGCTATCCGCCATTCGAGCGGGGTTCGCAAAAAAGTTTTCTTCGTAAAGCCCAGTCGAGTAGCGAACTCCACCCATAGAGGAAGAGCGTGCCGACTGGAACGGGCGGATGATGTTATTAAAGGTTCGTGCTTCGGCTGCTGTCAGGGAAGCGAATGAGGCGAGTAAGGATAAAGAAAGGATTTTATTCTTTTTCATGATTTTATTTCCTTTCTATTATCGACCGACGCCGATGGAGTTTAAGGCACAGGAATAACCGAGGGCGTTACTATCCGCTACTGCAGGGTTTAAGTCTTTCAAGGCTGCAATTAAGGAAGAAGACGGTCCCGCTGAAATCCCTAGATTCGTCAGTGCTGTGTTTGCCGCAAGCATTGCTGCGTGTAGCGTTCCTGAGGTGGCGGTGATTGTTGCGTCACCTCCAGTATTAATATTTGCTGCCGCTGTGTAAGTGATGCCTTTAGATGTGACTGCACATGCTCCACAAGAGCCACTGACACAAGTGGTGCCATTTGATACAATATCCGTTTTTGCAAGAGACCCAGTATTTGTGATTCCAGAGTTATTCGCGAGTACTTCTCCTGCGATCGCAAGCGCCGCTAAAAATCCTGAAAAGTTTTTAAGCGTAACATCTGTCAGAGTCTGAGTCGTCCGGTAAGCCGCTAAGAGAGTCGCAAAACAGGCCGTTCCTCGGCGCGCGTTCATCTTCTCACCCATCACGGTGAGAATAACCCCTGCCGACCCAGTGGTCGCTGCACCTAGCGCTGCTCCGACAGCTTCGATACCGCCCCCGCAGTCATCGATGTTGGTGTAAACTGTTTCAGCGATCGCCGTTTCATTCGATCCGAGTTTTGCGTAAAGATCGCGTGCTTCCTGAATATCTCCCCGGTCAAACGCAGCGCGAGCTGCGGAAAGAATCTGCGCATCGCCGCTTGGTTTATCGACCACTTTATAAAGGTTAGGGCAGCCGCTCAGCGAAATCATCGCGATGAGAGCAGGTAGGAGCTTTAGGTTCTTCATGAATTCCTCGGTTAATTTATATTAGTGAATGATGAGCATTAAGCGTACCGAGCACGGAAGTGTCCGGCAAGGAGAACGCTCCCAGCTATGAAGATTTAAATGGGACTAGATAAGTTCAGAATGAAGCAGTCGGACTTTATCGCGAAGGTTTTCAAGAGATCCAGAATTCACAATCGTGTGTGTCGCGAATTTTTGTTTCAGTTCATCTGTCGAATTAGCGTCAAGAAACTGGCGTGCGTTCTTTTCATCCACCTGATCCCGCTTCATCACACGCGCGATCTGGAGATCCCGCGGTGCCTGGACGAGTATGACTCCTTCGAAATCCTTTGCGCGACCTGATTCGACTAGAAGTGCCGCTTCGTAAAGCGCGTAGCCCTGGGTCATGCTCTGGTGGAGTGCCGCGAAGCGCTTCAGGCTTTCTTTTAAGATGAGGGGATGAAGGATCGCCTCTAAGTCTTTTTTAGCCGAAGGATCAGACGAAATGATTTTTCGCAATTCTGCAGGATCGATAGTTTTAAACCGAGCAAGAATGTGCGCTTCTGCCTCCCCACCGGGCGCCCGGAGATCACGCGCAATTTGGTCCGCATCGATGATGGGCACCCCGAGCTCACGAAAATACTGGGCGGCCGTCGACTTTCCCGAGCCCAGGCTTCCCGTTAATCCGTAGATGCGAAAGGGGCGAGAGGACTGCATTAGCCCTTTTCCTTTTTCTTTGCGAGCTCCCAGTATTTATCCATTTCTTCGAGAGTAGAAGTTTCAAGCCGTTTCCCTGCCGCATTTATGGAATCTTCCACAAACGAAAATCTCGACTCGAACTTCGTCAGAAATCCTCGAAGTGCATCCTCGGGTTTTACCTTTAACAAAAAGGCAACATTACACACCGAGAAAAGGAGATCCCCGATTTCTTCGCTAATATTTTTCGCATCTCCCTTACGAACAGCAGCAGAAAGTTCGCGAATTTCTTCTTCGAGTTTTCCGAGTGGGCCTTCCACATCCGGCCACTGAAATCCGACCTTCGTCACCTTATCGATCGTCTTCTCGGCGCGCATCAGAGCGGGGAGTCCCTTCGGGATTCCTGAGATCGTTTTTTTAGGGG
>JBGSHQ010000359.1:0-3242 GCA_041752095.1 Bdellovibrionia bacterium | reverse complement strand
AGCGACGAGACCCGCGATATGGGCCATGTCGACGAAAAGCGTGCAGTCGTTTTCCTTCGCAATCGAACCCATCACTTCGAAATCAATAATCCGTGGATACGCGCTAGCTCCTGCGACGAGCATTTTTGGTTTTTCTTTTTTCACGAGATCTCGAATCGCATCATAATCGAGGCGTTCGGTTTTAGGATCGAGTCCGTAAGAAAGGCACTGGTAGAGGCGCCCTGAAAAATTTACGGGTGAACCGTGAGTGAGGTGTCCGCCCTGGGCGAGCGACATGCCCACGAATTTTTCTCCTGGCTTCATCACGGCCATATAAACGGCCATGTTTGCACCCGAGCCTGAGTGGGGTTGGACGTTCGCGGCTTCTGCGCCGAAGAGCTTACACACGCGGTCGATCGCAAGCTTTTCGGCTCCATCGACGAACTCACAGCCGCCGTAGTAGCGTTTACCCGGATACCCTTCGGCATATTTATTCGTCAGTACCGTTCCCTGCGCTTCCATCACCGCGCGAGACGCATAGTTCTCTGAAGCAATGAGTTCAATTCCGTCTTGCTGGCGGCCATATTCACGGTCAACAACTGCCGAGAGTTCAGGATCGGAAACTTTTAGGGGCTGATCAAACCAGGTCGGGCGGCTCATTTATATTCTCCAGTGCTTTAATTTTCTAATGCTGTGATTTTAGCGATTCGAGCGATGTGGCGATCTCCGCTTGAAAATGGGGTCGTTAAAAATGCTTTCGTAATCTCGATCGCTTTTTCGGTCGTGAGTAATCGAGCGCCGAGACAGAGAATATTTGCGTCGTTATGCTCACGACACAGTTTTGCGGCCTCCACACTCTCGACGACAGCAGCGCGAACGCCTGGAAATTTATTCGCAGCAATCGACATCCCGATGCCGCTCCCGCAGATGAGAATCCCGCGTGGCGATTTTCCACTCGAGACGAGTTTTGCCACCTTCGCTGCGTAGTCGGGGTAGTCTACCCGGGATTCGTCGCTGGGTCCTAAGTCATCGAAAGCGAATTCTTTCAGTGTTTGAATCAGCGCGGCTTTTAGTTCCGGGGCAGCATGGTCTCCAGCGATCGGGATACGCGAGGTGGGCATAGGATCACGCTACCGCTCGGGCAGGGGCGGGACAACCGGGAAAGTGGGTGGGAAATATTAGGATTGGGTTGTTGCTAAAATATTACAGCGGCGCATCATCAAAAGAAGATGCGATACTCCAGTCAGGCCAAATAGAAGATGAGTTTCTGTTTGGCCGACCCATGGTATAACGTATTGAATTTATTATTTAAAATCAGAGAGGCGTAATTATTAAGCCCCATAATAGCAGTAAAAATGATCTACCCATGGATCATTTTTACTGCTATTATGAGTGAGTATGCCCCACGATAAAAAGCGCTATTTAAGTAAAATTATAGAGCATTCACTGAAACATTCCCCGATTGTGGGAGTTTTGGGTCAGCGCCAAACAGGGAAAACGACCGCCGTTCGGCACACTGTGGGAAAGAGCTATGTGACTCTTGATGACCCCGAACAGCTGGCTTTCGCGCGACTCCAGCCTAAAGAATTTTTAAAATCGGATTATGAAACTTATGGAATCGACGAGTGTCAGCTCGCCCCAGAACTCTTTCCAGCATTAAAGTTTCATGTCCAAAATCATAAGCAAAAAGGTCAGTTCATCATTACGGGGTCGGTACGTTTTAATGCGAGAAAAGAGATTCGAGAATCTTTAACGGGTCGGATCCATCTCCTGGAGCTTCATCCGATGACGATTTCTGAAGCGCAAGAATGGAGTCTGCCCGACTATTTCGGGGAGCTTGAAAAGGGGTATGAGTCTTTTAAACGCTTCGCTCAAAGCCGAATGAAAAATACGTCCGAAACGACCCACGATGATTATTTAACGAAGGGGGGGCTACCTGGGATTTGTTTTTTCAGAGATCGCTCCGTTCGATCGATAAAAATGAATTCCCACTTAGATACATTACTGGGGAGAGACTTAAAGTTAGTTTCAGAAACGAATCTAAGTCTCGCAGTCGTGCGGGAATTGCTTTCTTTTATAGCCCAAGAGCAGGGCATGCCGCTTACGTTAACGGACATTTCCCGTCGATCGCAGATTTCTAAAAATGCTTTACGTAAAATTCTCGATGCACTTGAGTCGATCTTTATTTTAAGAAGATTGAAGCCATTAGGAGACGGAAAAAAAGATTCTTACTATTTCGTCGATCAGGGGCTCGCTTCTCACCTCTTAATTTCTACCACGCCCCGAAATGATCTTCTTCGGTTCGTCTACTCTCAAGTGTATCCGCATCTCGATTATTGTTCGCCAGGAAATATTTCGACGTATTATTACGAAACCAGAAATGCTTCGTCGGTTCCCCTCGTGTTCCGAGACGGGAAAAAGTTTTTAGGTATCATTCCGGTTTCGCATGAGGTTCCAGATCGTAAAGCGATCTATGCAGCTAAAGCGTTTTTAAAAAAGTATAAGAATGCACATGTTTTAATTCTTACGAGTGGTTCTGAAATCTTTTCTATTAGCGATTCGATAACCGCGATTCCAGTTCAAGCGATAGTCTAATTCGTCTGAATCCAAGTAGGGAAACCTTTTTTGGATCATACTGTTCCTATTTTGGAACGGCTTAGAGTTGACGGGTTTACGGCCACTTCGGTTAACCGAAGTGCTCGATTCATCCCGATAGAGTTACTTACTTCACACAAGGATTCGTCTGCGAGTTCGGTAGAACGAAGTTTGCTGGGGCCAAGGGTTTCCACCCCCGAGCGAGTAAACCATCGTAATTCGCGGTCGGCGAAGACTGGTTCATTCCCATCGGAACGAAGAAATAGGAATCATTTCGATACGCCCCACACTCGGTTTCAGACGTCGATGATTTCAGTCGCCAGAGTAACATGAGAGCAATCCGAACGCGTGGCCCCTGGTAATAATGCATTCGAATAGGGATTTCGGAAGATGAAGTGAATCGAAGTGATTTCGTCGCGCATCCAAGTCGGTTTGCATGTGTTCCGTCATTATCGATCCAGCGTGAAAATGAATTTCCTGATCCGGATTCATCGAGATCAAGCAGGGAGCCGTCATCCGAAAGGAGTGCGAGTTCATATTCTCCCTCGGCGTCGCCGGGGGCTAAGCGGAGATTCGATTCTCCGCGAACAGAAAAATATTCATCTAACATTTTTCCGTCGAGGCTCGTTAACTTATCGCCGGAGTCTTTCGTGGTGAATCCTTCGGTG
>JBGSHQ010000358.1:0-1655 GCA_041752095.1 Bdellovibrionia bacterium | reverse complement strand
GACTCTTTCAGGAATGATTTCAATTCCTATGAAATTTGCATCAGGTCGTAAAATCGAAAGGAGTAACCCCAGCCTTCCATAAGCAGCACCGAGATCGACCCAGTTGCTGTATTTTTTTTCCGGGTCTACGTCCCTGATAATTCGAGCGAGCTCGGGATAGGGCGTTTGAAAAATTTGGGGTGAAAGGTGGCTCCAGTTTTCGTGAGTGACTTCATCTTTTAGCGATTTAAAATTTTCGAATTCACTGAGCCCGAGTGCACGGTCAATTTCGGCTGAAGTTTCCTTCTCAGCTGAGTAGGAAGCTTCCCGGGTTGAATTTAAATAGGCTGTGAGCTCTGACCGATTCATCGGGGGAGATATAGCGTTTCTGGGGAGCCTTTTTCACCAAAAAAGACCAGAAAAATGACCCTTATTAAATCTTTTTGATTTATAAATATATATAATAATTATAGATAGTTATGTTGATTGTTAATGAATTCATGCTTTCCTCTGGCGTGCCCGTCTTCGCGGGAGGAAAATGAATATATGTTTAAGTGGCTGATCGTAACACTAGCCGCGACTCTTCTCTCCGGGTGCGAAGCCCCGACGGCCGTAAAATCCGATATTGAAGCTGCGTTTACCCCACCGGGTGATCCTACGGCTCCGACTTCACCTCTTTTGTCTCCTGGCTGTTTTAACGATCGCTACACACAGCCGAGTTCCACGATTACGAAAAAAGTGGACCTTCTTTTTCTGCTCGATACCTCAGGCTCGCTTGATGATGAACGCTTAAAAGTTTCTGATGGAGTGGACGCTTTTATCGCCGCGCTACCATCGGATGTGGATTACCGAATTGGAGTGATGCTTGCGCATGGCGGTGCCTCTACACACGCGGGTAGACTCTATTCGTATTCACGTACAGGGAGTGCGAAAGTTTTGCGATCCGATCTTCTGACGCTCGCCCAGGTTCGTTCGAATCTTCGTTCCGATTTAACTCGCGTTCGTACCGATAACGACACTGACGGTGGCGAGATCGGTATGTATTCGCTGACGCGATCGATGGATGATGATCGATTAGCTGAAATCCGGTCCCAAGGTTTTTACCGGAACGATGCAGCGCTTGCGGTTGTGATCATCACAGATGAAAATGATATTTGCGCTGACTTTCCTGCGGGAATCATTCCTGTGCCGGACCCCCAGGGGGTTGAGGTTCGATCGAAGGCTCGTTACTGCACACGTACAGCACCTGCTCACGTTGAAAACGGAATCACTCTAACGCCGAGTTACCTAGAAAAAATTAGTCCGGCCTCAGTGCTACGAAAACTTCAGGACCTTCAGGCGGGACGTCCTCTAGTTGTTTCTGCGATTGCGTACACGAATGTAGCCACCGTACCTCGTATGGGCGAAAATGAGTATGGATATGGAACGTTAGAGCTCGTTGAGCTTGCGAATGGTGTAAAAGTGGAAATGAATGATGCGAGCTATGTAAGTGGACTCAGTCGAATTGGAACGCTTACGAGTATTAAACTTAATCTCCAGAAAGAATTTTCACTCACGAGGAAGAATCTCGATCCTTCCACTCTACAAGTGAAGGTAGATGATCGAAGAGTGGGCTTTACATACGGTGCAGAGTTAAATCTCATTTCACTTGTCGATGAACTCGGGACCGGAGGATC
>JBGSHQ010000357.1:0-1674 GCA_041752095.1 Bdellovibrionia bacterium | reverse complement strand
GTCCGGGAGAGTTTGGAGACCGCTCGTATCTCCTCGATTTCGACTTGAAGGATCAAAAGAACGGCCTCGACCTGATAGAGAATCACGGGATCGCGCTGGAGAGCGTGTTGGTATCGGGAATGGTTTTCGATTCCGAGGTGAGGCGCCGCGCGCGTTCCATGGGAGTTCGATGTCTTGCAAAAGATTCTTTGAGTTCGGTCACGATCGAAGTGGCCGAGCATCAAGGGGCTGAACGGAAGTCCTCCGTTCAGGGGGTCCGATGAAATATCGAAAGGAGGAGGTTAATATGAATTACATTACCGTGATCGACCTTACGTCGATCGAAGCTGAAGCGGAGTCGTATGAAAGCAGCTCAAGCTCTCATTAATCTGTCATTGCAAGACCGGGGTGACCCGCACAACTTCGGGCAATTCGTCCAGGTCGTGTCGAGGGCTTCTGGAATTTATTTCCAGAAGCCCCGCCCCGTCTATTGGGAAAGGCTTTTCTTCGGAAAAGACAGTCCGTTAGCCGGTCTTTTCGAGGGGCAAGACCGCGGTGGCCTTTCGCTTCGCGAGCAGCTTTTTAATTTGGATGTGGAAGTTGGAGAAAAGTTTTCCGGATTTTCACGCCAGGTGACGACGTTCTCGGGAAACCGAGACGAGCATGCGCTCGGCCACAGTCTGGGCGTACTCCTGGCCTATTGCTACGTTTTCGGGATTCGCGATCTTCACCACCACAATCTGATTCGGTCGGAGTTTCACCTTCAGGTCATCGACGCCGAGGTTGTGCTCGTGAAGCTACTCCTTCCGAATGAAACGCTTCTTTTGCCATTTAAAGACATCGGGCCGGAGTCTGCAGGCATTCGGCACCTGACTGATCCTCCTGCGCCGCTGACGACGGAAGCGGTGTCGGTGATTCTCTCGGGGTACTGTGAGACTTTTGATCGCATTGAGAGCATCTTGCCGGAAATGACAAAGATCTTCGTCGGTCTTCAAACTGAGATGGCGAGAGTGCCAGTTCGTCACATCGTCCGCGACACCATCGTCTATCGAGATTGGAAAACGTCTTTTCCGAAGATACCTTTTTTCAAAGAGGAGCTAGAACAGCTCGAGGGCGGTGATATTCCGTATTTTTTCAAATTCATTGGCGATTCATGTCTTTATCAATACGTGGATCGATCCGGCACGCGAGTTAAGGTGGACGCGCCGTCGGAGCTCTTAAAGGCTATCGCTCGCGATGCGACCGATCCGCTAGATCTTCTGAAACGAGAGCGCGTCGAGGTCTTGTTTCCGACGGGGCTACTATTTTTGGCGAAACATTTACTTAGGCCTGACTTTCAGGGGGCGCTCCGCTTTGGACGCACGATGCTTTCGCAGGAGGCCGGGTTCATTTCGGCGACTATTGGAGACCACAACTTTCAGGCTCGCCGGGAAAACGTGAAACTTTGATTGCCTTTTGAATCGTACTGATCGTCAAAAATCTATCGGCTCAAATGATCTAAAATCAATGCCTCAGAAAGGATGCGCTGTTTGACTGATTTTCTTTTGTAAGATTTTAGCGATGAACCGAATTTTCCGAAATGAAATCGTGAGTCTGCGAAAGCGAGTGACATTATTTGTTCTGATCGGCACATGCATTTTGAATGTGTTCGCATTGCCACGCTTGTTGTTAATATTTTCGTTCAAAAGACTTGCC
>JBGSHQ010000356.1:0-2002 GCA_041752095.1 Bdellovibrionia bacterium | reverse complement strand
ATGCGGCGGGGGATGATCATTGGCGTTGATCTTGAACTTCAAGGATTCAAAGATGAAGATCGTTGGTGCCATACACATATTATACACATAAAGTAGGCATAAAGGCAATCTTAGCTTCACTGCGAATCACGAAAGGGCTATGAATACCAAAAATGGGTCATAACCTGCTGATATAATTAGAAGTCGGATGCTCCCGTCCTTTTTGTTTTTAACTCACTCGAAAGCTTCTCCATATCTAGTTCGCCTTCCCAGTTTGCAACCACGATCGTCGCCACACCATTTCCGATAATGTTCGTGAGCGCGCGTGCTTCGGACATAAATCGGTCTACACCGAGAATGAGCGCAAGACTTGCGACGGGTACACTCGGCACGACCGAGAGGGTAGCAGCAAGAGTGATAAACCCTGCCCCCGTGACTCCCGAAGCTCCGTTCGAAGTGAAGGCTGCGACGACAAGGAGAGTGATTTGCTGACCGACAGAGAGATCGACATTTAAAGCCTGGGCGAGAAAGAGCACGGCCATCGTGAGGTAGATATTCGTTCCATCTAAATTAAAGGAATATCTAGAAGGTACGACAAGCCCAACGACAGATTTAGAGCAGCCCAGTTTCTCAAGCTTCTGCATGAGTGGGGCGAGCGCGCTCTCAGACGACGATGTGCCCAGTACTGTAAAAAGTTCGGCTCGAATATAGCGAAGAAAATCGAAAATACTAAATCCAACAAGCCTTGCAATGATGCCTAAAATGACCGCGATAAAAAGAGCGCAAGTCAGATAAAAACTTCCCATGAGGAGCGCGAGTGGTTTCAGGGAGTGAAGGCCGTACTTTCCTATGGTAAACGCCATTGCGCCCATGGCGCCGAGAGGTGCGAAGAGCATCACGAGCCCAACGATTGAAAAAAAGATTTCAGAAACGACTTCGATAAAGCTATGCACGAGTTTTCCGCGTTCGCCGATGTGACTGAGCCCATAGCCAAAAAGGATCGCGATGAGTAACACCTGGAGTAAGTCTCCGTTACCAGTGAAGGCATCGACAAAAGATTTAGGAATGATGTGGAGGAAAAAATCAGTAAGCGAAGATTCGCCTGCCTGTTTCGCGAAGTGGGCAGTAACGGAGGGGTCGAGAGTGGCGGGGTCGACATTAAACCCAGCGCCGGGTTTAATAATATTTCCCACGACGAGCCCGATAGCGAGCGCGAATCCAGAAACGAGTTCAAAATAAATAATGGCTTTCGCGCCGACTCGTCCCACCTTCTGTAAACTTCCCGCGCCTGAAATCCCGAGTACGACGGTTGTAAAAACAATCGGTGTAATCAACATTTTTAGGAGTGCAACAAAAGCATCACCCAGTGGTTTTAATTCGACTGCGAAGAGGGGCACGAAATGACCGAGCACCACTCCGATAACGGTTGCAAAGAGGACCCAGAGGTAGAGATGACGGCGGTAAGAGGAGAGTATTTTATTGATCATGAGAACCATCCTGGGTTTATGCCTATCGGTGTAGCGAGATAATCGAGCGGACTGAATACCGACACCCCCGTTTTAGTAAATTTCTTTTCAAGGGTACCGACAATCTGGAAAAGATTTTGAACTTTTAATTTCTCCCCATAATAAAGAAGCGCAGGGGATACGGTAGTCTCAGACCACTTTGATTCGATCAGGCAGTGGATCTTTCCATCGCGTAAAACGATGAAATCGACCTCCTGTTTTTCCTTATTTCGAAGAAATCCCAGGTCCCATTTTTCTCCCGTGTAGTCTTGGAGAAAGTGGCACCGTTTCAAAAGATGGGTCGCTACTAAGTTCTCAAATCGCGCCCCTTCATCTCCGATCACATCGGCGTTATCGAAGAAGTAGACCTTAAAGGGTTTCTGGAGCGACCTGGGTAAATTTTTCGTGTAAGGGCGTACCGTAAAAATGAGATACATTTTTTCGAAAATTTCGATCCATTTTAATACGGTGATGGGTGAAACCTGAAGATCGGTCGCTAAGTTCGAAACGGCGATCAT
>JBGSHQ010000355.1:0-2641 GCA_041752095.1 Bdellovibrionia bacterium | reverse complement strand
GCGAGTATTGCAGGCGCTGGCCCTTCGGCGAGTCCTTATGGATCACGCGGTGGCAAGAGTGGCGGCGGACGTCCGGGTGGATCACGCGGTGGAAACGGCGGCGGTCGCCGTGATGGTGGTCGTTCTGAAGGTGGTGGAAATCGTTCCGGTGGTCGCCCTATGGGTGGCGGTCGTCCTGCGAGTGGAAAGCCTCGTTCCGAGATGCAGTCTACAGCTCCAGCTAATCGTCCGTCTAACGGCGTGAAGATCGTGCTTTCTTCGGCGCGGGCTTAGTGTTCGGGGTAGATTCGTAGAGGCAGAGTAGTCGAATAGATCGAGATCGAAAGTTCGGGGAAGCTTCGAACTTTCTTTTGTCAGCTTTTTTCAGACATTTTCAAGCTCCCTATTTCAAGCGGCATATCTGGCTCACAAGCATGCCGTTTTTTTTAACCTTCTCAAATCAGAACACCCAAATTTGTCCGATAAAAGCTGACAACTCGATTCTTATTCCTCTGATTTCCGCCGCACAATCACGCGTGGCGGTCCAGCAGTGGGAGTCGGTGCTGTAACAGGTGCAAGCTCTTCCTTTTTACGAGGACGTTTCTTCGGCTCTAAAGCTTCGGCTTGCATCACTGCCCATTCTTCTTTCGTCGGAGCTTTGCGTTCTTCGGCCCAGCTCTCTCGGTGGTTCATACCTCCCAGGTGGGCATCCCAACACGTGACCGTACAAAACTTCAGCCCGGTGCGGAGACGGTTACAGGTTGAAACATTACAGACCCAGTAGAGCACACCGTAAGGGATCGGCTTTTTACAGCTGTTGCATTTTAACCAGATTTTATCGTCTACGACGGGATCCGATTTCTTGTCCTCACTCATAGTGACACCGTCCCGAACAGAGGAATCTCTAAAACTTCACCCTTAAATCCACCTTCTTTTAATTCAAACTTAAGTTGGTCGGTGCGGATTTCCTGGCTCAGGGGCGGGAAGAAATCATCGTGGTGATGCGGGATCACGGTTTTTGCCCCAGTCGCTATCGCAATACGCGCAGCAATTTTAGAAATATGGGTATGGCCCTGAAGGGGGAGTAAAATCACATCGATGTTCTCGCGGCGATACCCTTCGAGCTCATCATCGAGGCAGCCTGCGGTCGATAGAAAGAGAAACTTTTTTCCAGATGATTCGAAAGTGTACCCCTGGGTTTCACCCTTCGGATAGGTAAGCCCGAGCTTCGCAGTCTTCACAAGTTCAGGAATTGTGAATCGCTTTAATGTATTCCACACGAGCGCACAGTCGAACACGGTGTGACGGCTCGGATGAGCGCGAACCTTTAACGAAGAGTGAAGGTATTCGGAACGCCCGAAAATCTTAGGAGCAGCGACTCCCTTTTTTTCAAGTAAAGCGGCAGTAGAACCGAGTGCATGCACTCGGCACCCGCTGTGATTACAAATCTCAGGAACATCATAGGTATGATCGAAATGACCGTGACCTACGAAAATGGATTCGATGTCGGAAAAGTCACTCGGCTTAAAAGGTGAGGGCGCCGCTCCACCGGACCGAGATAAAAACGGATCAAACGCAATTCGTCCGAGTTTCGAGCGAACGGTAAATCCGGCCGTTCCTAACCATGTGAGTTCAGTGGACATACCTTAAGTGTAGCCAAAAAATGAGACTTCGGTAAACGGCTTGAAGGTTTATTTCTTTTTCGAAGCCAAAGCCGCTTTCATGCGGTCACCGAGGGTGCCGAATCCTGGAGCCGCTTCTTGTTTATGCGACTTCCAGTCTTCTGCACTCTCATCGCCTGGAAGAGCGAGAGATATTTGGCGTTCTCCCGCTCGAATCTCCACGATCTGAACTTTTACGGTGTCGCCAACTCTCACTTTTTCGAAATGAAAATCAGAGGCGCCTGATTCGGATTGCGTTCTCGACTTATGGAGGAGTCCAGAAATCCCTGGCTCGATCTGTACGAAAAGACCGTAGGGTTCCTTGCGGTTTACGGTACCTGCGTAGGTCTGGCCAACGGCGAGCTTTGCCCAGGAATCGTCCTTAGGAAGAGCCTTGGCTCCTCGGGCAGAAGAATCACCCGACACTGGCTTCTCTTCCTTCGGAGTGACCTGTTTAATGGAGAGCGAAATTTTTGCGCGCCCATTTACGAGTTCACGTTTTAAAATTTTCACCGTCACGCTTTGGCCCAGGGTCAAGACCTCAGAAGGATCACCAATTCGTGACCAAGCGATTTCAGAGATGTGAACAAGTCCATCCACTCCCGGTGCGAGTTCAACGAACGCACCGAAGGGTTCAAACCGAGTTACTTTTCCGGAAACGACATCACCGTCTTTTTTCTCTGCTAAGAAAGAAGTCGTGCCCATGTCTCGTTCAGCATCGAGAAGTTTACGGCGAGAGACGACGATGTTTCGTCCACCCTCAGTAATTCCCGTAATTTTAAAATCAAAACTTTTTCCGACGTATTCTTCAGCCGACTCGATATGCTTCGAATCGATTTGGCTGATGGGGCAGAATGCGATCTTGCCTTTAATATTTACCCGTACTCCGCCTTTACAGAGTTCTACAATGCGACCTGGAATCGCTAGTCCACCTTCATACGCTTCTTTTAGGTCTTCTGCCTTATTTTGGTTTCCAGGGTTTTTCGAAAGGCGAATCTCGG
>JBGSHQ010000354.1:0-2096 GCA_041752095.1 Bdellovibrionia bacterium | reverse complement strand
CTGATGAGCCAGCCCCAACACTGACGGCGGTCATCATCCAATCGTTCGGTAAGAGTCCGTTTTCAGCCTTTTTCCGCATGGAGTCTTTAAGCTCAACGACTACACGTTCGGCCGTCTTTTTTCCGATGCCGGGAATTTCGGTCAAAGCAGCCTGGTCACCCTCTAAGATGGCGCGAACGAGGGTGGGGATTTCAACCTTGGACAGAATTCCAATCGCCCCCTTAGGTCCAATTCCATTCACGGTCAAAAGGGTGAGAAAAATTTCTTTTTCATCCCGAGAAAGAAACCCATAAAGATCGAGTGCATCTTCTCGGACATGAGTATGAACCCATAGGGTCACTTTCGATCCAGCGTGAAGCGAAGAATAGGAGGAACTAAAAGGAAGGGTGACGGAGTATCCGATGCCAGTACTGGTAAGAACAATTCCCTTACCGTCTGAAATTTCGAGTATCTGGCCGCTCAAATAACCAATCACTTTAATTTTTCTCCCGAACAATTCGTTTTCGGTCGCCCACATTCTCTGCTGTGAGTCCTAAACTTTCTGCGAGGCCCATCCTCTTCTTCGTCCTCGACTGAGTCAAAGTATTTTGATGAGAATTTCCCAAAGCTGAATGAGATCCATGAATTCGTGCGTGACACACAGCCAATGCAAGACCATCTGATGCGTCAGTCGTAATAAAATCTTGTTTACCGAGCATCATTTGCAGTACGCGAGCCACCTGATCTTTGTCTGCACGACCGTGACCAACAATTGCTGACTTCACTTCAGTAGGGGCATATTCAACAACATTCAGACCGAAAATTTTTGCTGTTAAAATGGCTGCGCCCCTGGCTTGTCCCAGCTTCAAAGCTGAGACTGCATTTTTTGCAAAAAAAACCTTCTCGATCGAAAGGGTATCGGGTCGATGGCTTTCAATCACTTCTTTTAATCCTTCGTAGATGAGGAGAAGTCGATCCTCAAGCGGAACTGTTGCCTTACCCGTCGTCGAAGCGATGTTCAGTGTGCCGTGAGCGACGTGTTTAATCTCATTTCCGTATAGGTCTACAATCCCAAATCCCGTTAAACGGGAGCCGGGATCAACACCTAGGATTCGGTACTTCTGAATGATTCTAGGGCGAGACGCCCTGGATTCGGCAGACATCAGCTTTAGTCTAGTAGAACACAAATCCGAGATGTTCGGCTAGATTTAGAGTGTTTTATCGTAGATCCGATGAACTTTTGTGCGCTTCCCGCACATATTCTCAAGCGCTCGGTTCATGGGGATATTATCCTCAAGAATCCAGCTCGCTTCACCGACCGGGTAGCCTGCCGCTGGTCCCCGCTTAAGGTATTCCAGATAGAGAACGGGGCCAATTCCGAGGGTCTGGAACTTTTTCTTAATTCCCAGAGTCAGAACCCGACATCGGTTCATCGACCTTTTCTTACCCGGTCCTTTTAAATTCCAAAGGAGTTTTAGAAGACCCGTTGGCATCAGCTTTCCACTCGGAATTTTTTTAAAGACCTGGTTCACATCTGGAAGCGCAAGCGCAAACGCTGCGGGTTCACCACGAACTTCGGCGATCAGAAGAAGTTCGGGATCCAGGATCATTTTCATATCTTTCGCCATATGGCGAAACTCGTCGGGGGTCATGGGTACGAATCCCCAATTTTTCTCCCACGCGTCGTTATAGATCTCTAGAATTTTAGCAATCTCATTCTCATACTCATTCATTCGGACTGTACGAAAAGTGACATTGCCAGATTCTTTTACTTTTTCAGCGTGGGCGAGTAGCCGGTCCGAAAATTTTCCGGTTCGGGAGTCGATATTATAACTGAGAAGATCTTTTGACTTCGCAAGCCCCCAGCTCTCTAAAAGTTTACTGTAGTAGGGTGGATTATAGGTCGTCATCACTGTCGGCGAATCTGCAAATCCATCGACGAGAAGTCCACACTCGTGATTAGTCGATGGATTAACTGGACCACGAAGTGTCGTCATTCCACGTCCTTTACCCCACTTCGCAATTTCACCCAGAAGTGCGTCCGCGACCTTTTGGTCATCCGTGGATTCATAAAATCCAAAAAAAACGGTTTGTTCACCGTGAAACTTATTGTGGGC
>JBGSHQ010000353.1:0-2784 GCA_041752095.1 Bdellovibrionia bacterium | reverse complement strand
TCCTGTTGTTAAAGTTTTTAAAAATGAAAGCGATCCAAAACGATTTCTAATTGTTGAAACGCTCGAGAAACCAAGCGACGCTCCCTATCTCTATTCACTCGAAGACCTAATTAATGGGAGAGTCGAGAATAAGAAATTAGCAGAAGAGATGACGATTGCGATCACCCGAGACTTCGCTCCACAGACATGGCCACTCAGGTTCGTTTCGGATATGAGATCGGACCAGCTCCTCTATACGAACCGAGGATGGCTCATTGCAGATCTAAGTTCGACCGTTCGATATGCAAAAACACTAAACGATTCGACTCTTTTTTCCGCGATGGGAAGCTTACCGATCCCTTGGCGTTTAAAACTAGAAAAAGAAGTTCGAGCCGCTCGAAGAAATGCTGAGCTCAGAGGATCATTTATTGAATCGATCCTTGCTGAGACTCGTCGGTGTATGGGCTGGCTAAAGGGAGCTACTGCGTTTTAACCCCGTAAAAGCGGATCCCGAAGCATAGCCGTCTTCTCGATCGATTTATTACGAGCTTCACCTTCAGGAGTATTCACACTCGTATAGGTACACCGCACTCCTTCTGCTTCAAGTCGTGCACAAACCGCAGTAAGTATAGAATGCCCAAGTAAAATCGAAGTTAAGCTCGATAGTGGACCGCCTCTTACTTCTGGAGCGAGATCTAAACACGCATCCCCTCTATAACCACCTAGATCCACTGTCCTATCGCAGACTTCATAAAGGCGTTTGCCACTCGAATGACGAGACGGCACCTGAGAACTATGCGTGACACTCGTGAAAGCAACCGTGAAAAGCCCCATTCTTTTTGCTTCGAGAGCAAAATCCACCACAGCTGTATTTATTCCCGACTGGGATGCAATCCAAATCATCTCACCCGGTTTCGGTTCGGCTCGCGCCAGCATCATATTCGCAGCCGCCGCTGTTCGCTCTAGAACTCGAACGACGGGTGGTCCAGCAGTCGGGAGTAAATAATCAGCAAAAACGGGGACCAAGAAGGAACACCCACCTGCTCGGTGATAGAGTTCCATCGTAAAGATCGCTGCGTGACCACTCCCAAACGCAAAAAGGGATTTACCTGCTTTCACATCTTTCACTAAAAGCTCGACGAGTTCTTCCATCACCTTTTCATTTCGCTCTACAGACTGAGCAAGGTGTGGAACTGCGGTTTTCGAGTAATCTTTTACAGTGAGCATTTATTTTCTCCCAAATTTTTTTTCACGACGGAAAATTAGCGGGGGGCAGTCGCTGCTATAGAGTTTGGATCACTGACGGATCCAAAGCCCCCACCCGTTAAGTTTAATGATAAGTTAAATCTAAATTCACCACACCAGCCTGAATCATCTGGAGTCACTTTCGTACACCCAGCTCTCCGAAGATATACAAAATCAAGCTTCCAACACTCCGACGGACTCTGAAAAGTGAGCATCGAATCTGCTTGAACCCATCGACTGGTCAGTAGGTTATAAGTTACTGAAGCCCCTGGCATAATATAATCGTTAATGGAAAACGTAGACTTCAACATGAGAGACTGAGTTTGGGATTGGTTCGTCGATCGATTAAAACTATACGAAGCTCCCAGACTTCGTTCATAGCTGAGTATTTTTCCAGTCCCACGGGATATAAACCAGTTCCCACCTAACGAATAAACATGCCGGCTCGTATCCTCCGTAATCTGTTGGTAAGGAATATAATAATAATCGGCATATCCGTTCGCACGATCGAAATTAGCCGTAATTAAACTATAAAATCGAGAAAGTGGCATTAACTGCCGTCCGTCATCATAACGAAGTTCACGGAGGTTAAAACTCTGCCCGGCTGACCACTCGACAGGCATATCGTAAGTGTAAGTTGGTGGAACTCCTTCTGGGGCCGCTACACGTCGCTTTCGAGCGATTTGGGTCGTGAAACCATAAGAAATCGCATTTCCTTTAGGTACGAAATAGTTCGTATTATTCAAGGTCGAGTCCATCGGAACGATGTCTTCATTATCGAATGTGTACCCCGTGAAGCTTCGTTCACGGGCGTAATTGATCTGCTTAATAAAAGGGTGATCCTTCGGTTCATTCAGATAAGGGATGACTGAATAATTAATGAGTGGCCTAAAAAGGTGCTTCACTCGTGGAAATTCTGAATTCGGATCTCGATCATAAACTTTTTCAAACTGGGTCGAAATATCAGCTTCAAGATTCAGGTAACCCCGCGAGAGAGCGGGTAGCCGACCATCAAAGTTATAGAAGTAATGTTTATAGTTAGCCTGAGGTACGATTGTAATCACATCGGCAGCACGGAAAGTCGTGTAGAGCGACTGATTCATCCGAGCACGACTTGCCTCACGAATCGGATCTTGTCCGGGGCGAAATCCGACTGCAGAACCAGAAGTACTATCGTATAAATCCCGATCAAAGTACCCCCCCTCGCGAGTAAAATTCGTCGCTCCTAACGAGAGTCCGGCAACAAGCCCACCCCCAAAAAAGACTTTATCGTTCGTGGAGACTTCAGCCTGTGGAAGAATCTGGACAGTGTTTTTATCAAAATCTCTTGGATCCTCTGCGAGAGGGGTAAGCAGATTTCGATATCGTCGAGCGGTAATATAACTTGAAACTGTATCCGAGGATTTACTGAAACTGAGATCGCTCTGTAAGTAGGCCTGTTGTTCGTTTGGAATATCGATTAAATTTATAATATAGCGAGAGTCTGAGACATCGAGGATCCGCAGTTTTTCTTGAATGCCGAATCCGAGCATATGGGACTGCTCCACCTTAAGCATCCAC
>JBGSHQ010000352.1:0-2194 GCA_041752095.1 Bdellovibrionia bacterium | reverse complement strand
GCCCTCATTAATGAAATGGGTGCGCCTGAGCCTTGGAGCGTGGGGTTTAAGGCGGGAGTGGTTGTTTGTGTTTATCTACTTCCATTTCTGATTCTAGGGATGCTTTTCCAGGTTCGCTCACTTGCGCGTTTTAAATCACGCGAGGGAAGCTCGCTCATAGCAGGATTCGTTTGGTTCATTTCTGCGGTCTATCTCTGGCACACGAAGTGTGAAGTTTGGTTTATCCATTTTTTTCATCTCGCGTTTTGGGCGTGGGTATTTTTGCTTTTTTATGAGGTGAAAAGGTTTGCGTGGCTCCCTGCGATTATTCCCCTTCTGATCGGCAGTCTCTTTCTCTACGAACAAAACGCACAGGCCACTCGTCTTGGCGAAACGAAGACTTGGAAATGGAGCACCTATAACGAGTGGATCGACTGCATCGATGATTATCTCACGGCTGAGTATAAGCGTTTAGGTTCACCGAAACTCTTCCGCGTCTGGGATCCGACGTTTCCAGATGTTTTAATTCCGCTCTATTTAAAGCACCCCGAGTGGGAGTTTTCACGGACGAATGATTTCTCGGATCGCTGGCACCTGGGTGTAAGCCATGGCTACGAAGTCGATGCGGTGGTGATTACGGAAGTCTTTCGTCAGGACGAGGTTAACTTTACGGGTCCGCTTTTTAATTCGCCCACGTCGAGTGTCTGGATGAACTGGGAGTCTTACTTTTTACATCGGCTTGAACGTGATCCGAAATTTAAACCCGAGCGAAACATCTGCCAACGTGGGCGCTGGGATGCTTTTATTTATATGAATGCGCGGAAGTAGCGGCTCTGTTGAGTGGTCTCCAACTCCACCGATGGCGAAGCTCTGCGGCATTTTCAGCTGGGTGAATGTGTCATCTTTTTTCGGACATTTTGGGGTGAAAAAAATTTAGTATTTTTTATCCCATTGATCAAAAGGTTTGGTCACGCGAGTAATAAATGCAAATGATTAGACATCGGAGCGTCCCAGCCAACTTCTTTTGATCGAGACGCTCCAATATCTATACTTAATGAATGTAAAAGTTATTATGAGTGCGACCGCCAAATACTCTGACTTTGTACAAAAGAGCAGCTGAAATACCAGCGAGTCCAGGGCGATTATTAGGTTCTATCGGATCTTCAATTCGCTCATTTTTTAAGACGTCAGCAGGCAGACAAAACCCCTGCATGCGACTAGCGATAGAATATATAACCTCAGCCTCAGGTAATAGAGATGCATAATCACCAGGCTGATAAGGATTTCTGCGATTCTCCTCGATGCCGACTTTTACTGCGTCAACGACGGAGTCTGCGAGATTAACGACCTTCCCGACCCTCAGGCAAAGTTCCGACGCGAGTGGAGTAGCGTTTTCTCCGACGATTAGCTTTGTGTTGAACCAAAATAGTTCTGATTCAAGGCTCGTGAGCGGAATGTTGACTCTGTTTTGAACATGATCACTATCAACGATCCCAATTCCCTTATAAAGCAGGAAGTCTTGAATTGCGTTGGCTTCTGTCTCTCCAAAACCAAAGTGGTGAGTAATTTCATGAGCGAGCAAAGCCCTAAGTTGGCTTTCAAGTGCTACCGCTGGAATTGTCGTTAATGATTCAACGCTGATGCATACCGGGGCATTTCTTAAAAGCTGAGTCGATGCCGAATTATTTTTTTCCGTTCCATTTGCCTTACACTTGCCTCGAGTTAGTACTTCAAAACGTGTTTTTTTCAGGTCTTCGTAAACTGCGGTAGCAGGAAATGATCCTGCCGAACTCATTGCGAACATTTTATTAAAAACTGCCGTCAATCCTTTCGGGTCGTGATGGGAATGACGAAATAACCCAATATTCCAAAAAGTCGTGTAGAGGTTATAAGGATTTGCCATATAGTCTCGGGCGGGTTCGGTAGTGACATTTTGAATTGCTACGGAGATCTGTTCAGGTGTCGAACCGCGGATATCTCCGCCTCCCCCATCTTTTCCACCCTTTGCGAGAGCCGATTGGGTAGAACTTACAGCAAGGATCGAGAGCAAAATGAGAGCGTGCTTAGATTTCATGGGTACAGTAAATGACATTTTTGACTCCTACTGTCAATTTTATAAGCTGTTGATATTTAATAAGAGATTCGCTTTTCAGTGCCCTTTTAACGCAACTCATTTCATTCGAAAAGGGTAAGTTTATAAACTTTTTACTAAAAA
>JBGSHQ010000351.1:0-7676 GCA_041752095.1 Bdellovibrionia bacterium | reverse complement strand
TGACTGACTTCCATTGGGAGAACCTCACCCGCTTTCTTCGAATAAGTTAAGCCGATGGTGCCGACAGTCTGCTTTCCTGAATCACTCGCTTTCTCGATTCTGATGTACTCAGAGTTTTTCCAAAACTTCTCTGCTACTCGGAATCTCTCAGCTAAAAATTCTTTAGACCAGCCTCGACGCATAAATGCTTCGTTCGCGTACTCGATAATCCCATGCACTTTTTTATATTCAGGACTATCGGGTGAAACGATCGTAAACAGACTTTTTTCTACACGTAAATCCTTAAGCTCAGTCACCGCCATCAAGGTACTCGAGGAAATTCCATAATTGAAAACTTCCCAAGACTTAAGTTGCTTATTGAGTAGCGGTCCACATCGCATGTTCGTAATAAAGTTAGCGGCGTAAACAGGCGCGGGTAGCGAAAAAAGAAAAAGAATAATCGAAAAGCTAACCCTCATAGATCCGTATCGGTTTCTAGTCCTTGTGAATTGACGACATTTAATTGACACCGAGAACTATTTCCCACGCGCAATTCGAAGACAAAGGGTTCGACTTAATTCTCGAATACCCAACAGTTCACTACTCGAAGCTTCCGTGAGCTCTGAAAGAAGCGTGGAAGTAATCAAATTCTGAACTAACTTAGCCCGTGTCCGGAGTTCGGAATTCCCTTTCTCGGGAGCAAAATCTCCGGCTTTCACGCCTTCAGCGATCAGCGCCGTAATCCGTTCTTGCCCCTGATTCACGAGTTCAGTGTTCAGGATTCGATACTTCTTTTTAATGCCGCAGTAGTAGTAGAAAAGTAACCAGGTCTTCGCGTGAGAGGCATCGGTTTCGATCCATTCCAGCGTCGCATCGAAATACGCGAGTAACTGGTCGACAGGTGTTTTCTTCGCTAAAATGGCATCCACACAGTGTTTTTGGAATCGTGCACGGATATAGCGCATGACCATTAATATGAAAGCTTCTCGGTCCGGAAAATAATGCTGCACGAGTGGGCGGGTAATTCCACAGGCTTCAGCAATATCATCATAAGTGGCTCCGTCGATTCCACGACTCGCAAAGATCAAGATCGCCTGATCCATGATCTGGAGCTGCCTCCGCTGCGACTTCGAAGGCTTCACTCCGAAGAAGTCATCAAGCAGTGTCAAAGTGATGGCTGAATTTTTTCTGATCATATTAAAATCATACATTATTTCATGTATTTGCAACTATAATTTTCATTTTTTAAAATTATAGTTGTCGTATTTAATAATACATGTTACACACTGCAACAAATGGAGAAATAAAATGAAAAAAATGATCTGTCTTACAATTGGATTACTTTCGGCATCGATCTCTCACGCTGCAGAGTCTCGTTTTGAAACTCTAGAAAAAAAATTTCAGGAACGTGGAAATACCCTCACCAAAGAGATTCTCGAGGGAACTTATCTGGGAAGATGTTTCTTTAAAGGAAGTGATGATGCATCTGGCTCGCTCCTTATGACCAAAAAAATCTCCAGAACAGCGAAGGCGAGCGGTCCGAATTTTTCAAGTGTTACCACCTCGAGCTGGCATATGGCCATTGCACAGTATAGTTCGATGAACGGGATTATAAACGAGGCGCCAGAAACGAACGACTCCGTCACCAAAGAAGACGTAGAAACCTTCTGGGCCGAAAATGGCGTGAAGTTTCCTCTCAAAATCGCAAATGATATTGCTTCATCAATCGACGACGTTATTTTAGAGCGCATCACGGTAGATCGCCCCAACACCCAAGCACCGGTTCGTATTCAAGCGAAATTAAATGCAGACGGATACATTTACACGAAATCCACGGTTATCCTGAAAAAGAATAACCCTACCCTAGAGTACCTGCACCTATCGAGGGACACAAGTTACGTGGGTGCTTATTGTTACTATTGGAAAAAAGTTTTGAATCCTTGAATTAGCGAGCAACGACTGCCCGCCTAAACGAATAACTACGGCGCAAGCCATGGAATTAAAACATTGATAAAAATCCACTACGTTTAAAGGACCAACTATGAAAAAAATAATCGGTGTATTGTTCCTCGCTTACTCACTTCTCCCGTCTCAGGCCTTCGCGAAAGACTGGTCCTGCGCTCAGGAAAATCCGTGGGGTGGCGGTCTAGCAGCTCAACTCAAGCTTCAGCAAAACGGAGACTCGACTTTTCGAATGCTCTTTTCTCGTCTTCTCCTCGGCTCGGTGGACCAACCTGTACTCAGGATCGAGAACCTTGTCCTTTCAGAAAAGGCTAAGTGTGTATTCAGCGGATCCCAGCTCGTCCACTGCACGGCGCTCGATTCTCCGGATACCCATCTGGGTTCGATGACGATCCCCTCTTTTCTCGTGGCTCATGCTGCGCTCGAGTCGAGAACCTCAATGGATGCATCTGGAGCGGTTTCTACGTTTAATACAGTCGCGGTGACCATCGAAACGAATCGGGATGACGGTGAGTTTAAAGACCTCGCAAGAAATCGCGCCGCTCTTCGGTTCGGCACCCGGGCGGATTCCCCTCTTTGCGGCTTCTTGCCCTAATGAATTCCTCGATTGGAATGAAATAATGAACTAGCGCACAACGATTGAGCGCTTAAACGAATAACAGCGGCGCAAGCCATGGAAAAAATACCTTGATTGAAATTTGGAGAATTTTCTATGAAGTACACAATTGCAATTATTGCAGCCCTTTTTCTTAGTTCTGTTTCTTATGCGAGTTGCCGCATCTCTATGCCTGAGCAGCGCCTTTTCAAAGGGAGGATGTGCGGCATAGGGGAATGCACTGAATCAGTAAACATGGACGGATTCTTGGCAGATTTGGATCAAATGCCCGTTCAACCCAAGGACGCTGATTACATCATCGATGTTAAAAAATTTATATCTAAACAAACAAAAGGCCGATTTACCACCACTGACAACATTATTGTGACTAGCAAAGATGGAAGCAAAGCGATCATGGGATACATTGATTCATGTACGGCGAAAGTTAGCAAATCAGCCCCTTCTACAGCTATTGCTTATTGCCAATTGAGTTACTACAAATATCCAAAACGTCCATTTAAAAAGATCCTTAAGACACTCGGTTGTCTCTGATCATCGATTTAATCGGTGTTCAGTAATGTAAAAAATTTCCGCGCTTGCCTTACGAAATTCAGATTCGCGCGGATTAACAACGAATTTCGAAATAGGGTTAGGAAACTAATCATTGAACTGAAACTAGAATTGCATTTCTATTTATTGGGGCTAAAACGGATACTTGAGTGCTGAGATGGTATTCCGAGTATGAAAAAGCAATTCTAGGGACTCCATCTTTTTCTGGCGGCCCAAATGGATATGCCATTCACTCGAAGGCCGAAAATATCCTTATCTCATTGATATGGTGCGGGGAAGCCGCTAAACCTTGACTGCTATCGAAATGCCATTTTAATTCAATAGTCAAAGTCGAAAATATACTAATATGAACACGCTTAAATTTATTATCATTTTAGTTTCGGTATTACCCACACAAGTGCTTTTAGCGCAGGCGCTCGAACTCCCCGCTCACTGCGGTGACTCGAACATCCGTAAAATTCAAGTCCCAACAGACTATTCCATTCCTAGCAAAAAATTTACTCATCGCTACCAAGTCCATAACTGGGGAGTGGGAAGTGGAAACACTCCTGTGATCATTGGGCTACCCGGTGGACCAGGTTATGGGTGGACCTCTGATACGACTGCAGAAACGTTCGCGCTTGAAAATGGATTTCCACTCGGATCCCCCATTCTACTCGTCGATCCACGAGGAGCGAACTGTAACCTCGATCTCGATGGATCTATCCCCGCATCGACCTATCGGTCTAGAACACTTGCCCTCGATGTTGCCGAAATTATTCAGGCAGAAAAATTGAGTAACTATATTGTTTATGGTGGATCCTACGGAACAGTATGGGGTACGCATCTTTACCGTGAGATCGTTCGAAAGCGACTTCCACTCCCAAAGAGCCTCGTTTTAGATGGGACCCTCGGACACACCTACACTCATCTGATGGGGAAAAATTATTCAAGACTCTGGGCGATTCGAAAATACGAACTCCCCGATCAGGCTTTCGATGAACTCTCGGAAAACCCACTCCCATTCGGTTTCAAACCAGAATCATGGGCTCGCTATATTTTTAATTTAATGGGGGCTGGAACTTTACTCGAACAGGGAATGAAGGTGCCATTTAACCCGCTCAAAGAACGCTTAAGCTGGCTTTCAGGCACTCCTGAAGAACGAGAAGCGCTCAGAAAAAAAGTTGCACAGTTTGAACTGAACCCAGTCAGGGGTCCAGATCCAGTGGTGGAAACTTCTGCCGAGATCATGCAACGAGAAATCGACTGCCATGAACTCAATTTACGAATGGGATCCTTAAAATTAATCGACGGCCATCTGATCAATAAAAGAGACCCAGAAGAATCTAAATACTGCCGTGGAATTCGAGTCGACGAACCTTTCGATTCTAAAAAATTCTCTATCCGCGTGCCGATCGTATACCTCATGGGTAAAGTAGATCCGCAGACTATTTATTCCCAAGCCATTTATCATTTTGAAAACCAGATACACTCTCCAGCACGAATCGCACTCATTACTCCTTCGGGTGGTCACTGGGGATTAGGCCGCTACTTTAACGACTGCGCAGAGAATCTCTGGAAATCGATTATTGACCAAAACTGGTCGGCGCTCTCGAATAATCAGATCGGGTGCCAAATCCCTTATCGACTTAAAATGAAAATCTAAAAGAACTGTCGCCAGTCTGACACCGATGCTGTGGCGCATCTAAAATTTATTTGTAACTTTCGCAAAGTTTAGAGCCACTCTGACACCGAAATCTTCGGCACGACATCTGCAATCTCCAAAAACATACTGGTTCGCCGGTGCCTAAAGGAGATCACATGGTTCGTCCCCGCTTTGTCATTTTCTCAGTCATAGTCGCTCTCATCGTGAGCGGCCTTTCCCCTCTCGCTCTAGCCAGAGAAAAACCCGACCCGAGATGGAAACAGATGTCGGGCCAGGTTGCAGGCGATCTTGTCCAAGGCGGAATTACCTTCGCGGCAGGACTTACGGGAAGTCTCCCCTTCGCTCTCATCGCCGGAATCTTAGGAAAGTATGTCGCGACCTACGGCGTCCAGGGAGTTCGAAACCTGATCGACGCCATTAAGGGTTATCCACCCCAGACCCTAGGCGAAGTGAATATCGCCTATATCTATCTGATTAACGTAAAACGAAATCTCTATTCCACTCTCATCTCGATTCGAAAAAGTGCTGAAGATCGCCCCGGTGAAGCAAGCCTCGCAAAAGAACTCGATGATCTCGAAAAAGATGTGACGACACTCTGTGAAAAGGGAGCCTGTAACCCGACCACGATCGACGATTCCCTCGTAAACTACAGCTTCCTCCAGGTCGCGATCGACGCAAAACAGTCCCTCGATGTGAATAAATGGCTTTCAGTCGGAGAGATGAAGAATACTTACCAATACCTACTTCTGCTTTATCTCGATGTCCTCATGACCGAGCAGACTCTCGTCCAAACTCAGAATCTCGTCGTCGGAACCCAGATCCAAGAAGCAGTCAGCGCGATCTCTAAAAACGTCTACATCTCTGCAGCCGAAAAAGAATACCAAGCCCAGATGGTGATGAACATCGGTCTCAGGTGGCATAAAATGCTCGATGATCGTCACGTCATGCTTGCACGCGTATTAAAAAAACCTCTCGAAGACCTCGAAGCTGAAAATAAAGCGATCGAAGACGAAATTAACGAAGAGAAAAAGAAAAACGACCAGCACAACGATGCACAGAGAGAGCAAGAACAGAGTGAGGAAGCATAAAAATGAAAAAACAAATGACAGCTCTCATCGCACTTAGTATTTTTAGTATTTCAGTTAATACTTTTGCAACCGAAGAAGATCCCTACCAAAAACAACTGAATCGACTTCGAGACGACATGCAGTCGTTCGGAATTACTGTCGATGTTCTCGGCGATAACCCATTCCAAACCGGTACTTCACTCTCCCAGTACTACATGAGTGAAAAAACATTACTCCTCGAAGAAAAAACATTCTTCCAAGCTAAGGCGAATACACTCAGTTCTACCGATGATGTAGCCGACCTTCAGTTTAGAAATAAAGTGCTTCGGTCACATGCGAATAACATGCTTCTCCAACTCTCTCAGTCGATTCGAAATCGAAAAGATGATGGCCTCGGTACGGTCGAACCTGAAAAGCAAAAGGAAACTTTAGCAAAAATGATCGAAGCGTGTTCGAAAAATCCGGACTGCATCGCTCATCGCCTCGATCAAAAGGAAACGTCCGTCGATAATATTCTGATCGATAACTTAGAGGCAGCCGGGACCATCTTTAAACAAATCCCGTACATGCACTCGATGGAAGTCATGAGCGCCTATCAGCTAACGCAAATGATTTACCTCGAAGTCATGAAAAACCAGTCACTCATCAGCCAGGTTGAGTTCGAACTCTACTACGATAAACAAGTTCTGCTCGCTCGTGCGATTCGAAAAAACCCTTCACTGACAGATACAGAGCGCTCGATGCAAATCGAACTCGCGAATAACGTCATGAATAAGTGGAAAAAGCGAATCCTCGATCGTCGAAACGCTAAAGCTGAATACAGTAAGCTAGCACTATCGCTTCGCGCACAGAACCAAGCACTCGCTTCTAGTATCCTAGTAAATCGACAGAAAAATGCAGACGTCCTCGGAACACTTTATGACCCGAACCGCTGTAAAGGGCTTTTAGGAAAGCGCCGCAGACGCTGGTGTGAAGGCCAAGATAAATTTCAACAAACACTAGCGACCACAGCATCAGGTCAGGGACTTTATACGGATGCGGCGGGAGAGCCGATTTCGGGTAATGAAGCAATTCTCCCAGAAGCATTCTTTAAGAAACTTTAATTTTAATGAATCACTTATTCCCTAAACTCATCATGATTACTGTTCTTGCTGCGGCTCTCACAGGCTGCGGTAAAGACAAAGCCACACTCCCCCTTGTGGCAAAGCTCGAAGAAAAGAGTCCCGTTGAGTTTTATTTCTACATCAATGCAGATCAAGACATCTTAGGGACAACTCCGGATGGGCGAATTGAAAGCCAAGGTGAAATCCTAGCAGAACAAATTCGTAGTTTAACGACTACTTCAGCAGTCAGTAATCTAGGAATCCATATCTATCTCGATCGTGGAGTTCCTCTCCACACAGGTGATGCGGTCGATTCAGAGCTTTATCATTCCTGCGGCGGTAAATCGGATACGAAACACCTTGGAGAAACTGACTCCCGCGACCCTAAAAATCTTACTCTCCTTTTAGATGAAAAGTGTTTTAACGATTCAAAACGCTTCATCGTGTTCTTCAGCCATGGTGATGGATTTAGAGCCCAAAAAGATTTTGACTATGAACCGAAAAGTGAGCTCTTTCATATTTCGGCATTACTTACACAAATTCCTCCGAACTACGCAGAAGCTGTTTTATTTGATTCCTGCGCGATGGCTTCACTTGAAATTGCTTCGCTCCTCGTAGGTCGCTCGCATTATATGCTGGCCAGTCAGTTCGAACTCCCTAACGAAGGACTACAGTATTCGGAACTCCTGGGACTCATCTCTACTTCTCGTGAATCCATAGACATTCTAAAAGGAATTCAGAGTGTTTCAGAAAAG
>JBGSHQ010000350.1:0-33276 GCA_041752095.1 Bdellovibrionia bacterium | reverse complement strand
CTAAGCGGGGACATGAAGATATGGATATTCGTCATCTCACCGAATCGACTGTTAAGATGAGCGGACTTGATGATTTAGGTTCGTGGAATATTTCTGAAACCTCTAAGAATGTTCTTCCTTCGATTCCAGATATTTTTTCAAATACAACCCAGACCGAAGTTCCAATGATGAGCGAAGTCCCCATTCGTCCGAGTTCGATGTCATCACTCGATCTAGAGCTTGCTTCGCCCATGGTTCCACAGACCGAACACGTTTCTCCTTCAAGCGCTTCACTCGAAGCTCTCGTCGAGAAACAGGTGCGTGAACAACTCGAAATTCTCGTACAAGGCGCTGTTAAAGGTCAGCTTGAACAGATGGCGAGAAAAGCACTCCCCGAAATTGCAGAGCGCATTGTAAAAGCCGAAATTCGAAAACTTCTCGAAGGGCTCTCAGGACAATAAGCTTAAAATTAAGCCTTTTTTCCAGGGATGAGTTTAATTTCCTCAGAATAAAGGCGTTCAGTTCCCTTGCCTTGGTCGACGAGCAGTTCTCCTTGTTCTCCATAACCCTTAAAAACTCCTGTTTTCACGATTTCGTTTTCACGTAAATCACGCCACTCGATCGAATCACCCGGGGCTAAGAGTGATGCCGATTCGTATTCCTTTTTAAGGGAATAAATGGGTTCTGATAAAATTTCGGATAATTCTGTGATGAGCGCTTTTCGAAAAGGATCAACAGCAACACCCAGTGATCCCGTGGGTTGGTCGGTTTCTGGAGCAATCGCACAGTTCACTCCGATCCCTGCGACGATAAAAACTCCGCGCGAAGATCCAACGCCTTCACAGAGAATTCCTCCGATTTTTCTAAATCCTAACTTTCGATCCCGAAGTCCTAGATCATTCGGCCATTTTAAGACAAGCGGGAGATCGGGTTGAGATTTTTTTGCTACCCGGTAGACGGCGAGGGCTACAACGAGCGGAATCCAGGTGAGGGGGAACGATTTCTCGGGTCTAAGCACCATCGACAGAAATAAATTTCCGGATGCAGAATTCCACTGACGCCCTAACCTCCCACGACCCGAGGACTGAGACCTGGCGGAAATCCAGGTGCCGCCTGGAAGTCCTGCCTCACCGAGTTTCCGGGCATAATCATTCGTCGAGGTGATCTCATCGATCACTGTGTTGTGAATTAACGATGACATAAAAGTGAAAGATCGAGCGCATCTACTGAGTGGGTGAGTCCGCCTACAGAAAGAATATGAACTCCGGGCAGAGTGTAAGACGCGATCGTATTTTCAGAAATTCCGCCAGAGCATTCGATCAGTGGAGAATATTCAGCTGCCTCTACTACTTTTAAGGCGCTCTTTACTTCAGTAGGTTTGAAATTATCGAGCATAATAATATCTGCTTTTTCTCCGAGCGCTTCTTTAAGTTCTTTTTCATTTCGAACTTCGACCTCTATCTTTAATCCATGAGGCGCAACTTCACGAACTCCTCGGACTGCTTTTGAAATCCCACCCGCTGCCAAAATATGATTTTCCTTAATCAAAACTCCACCTGAAAGATTCACGCGGTGAGGAACCCCCCCCCCTGCGATCACCGCTGCAATAGCGGAGTCGCGGTAGTGCGGAAGGATTTTTCGGGTCGAAGTAACGCGAGGCGCTTCACCTTTGTATTTTTTCTTTTTCCACTCGGCTTGAACTGCGGAGACCAGTCCATGGGTCCGCGTCGCCATTCCTCCAAAATAACTCGCGAGATTCAGAAGCGGTCTTTCAAGAGCGAGAATTCCCTGGGCCGAGCCCACTAGCGTGAGAACCTTCACTCCTGGTTTAAGTCGGTCGCCATCTTTTTTGAGTCCTTTCACGCGAAATGGAATTCCAATTTCTTTGGATACGGCTTCAGCCGCCAAGGCCAGTGACTCGCCAAAAAAGATTCCGTCTGCTTTTGCGACGACTTCAGCCGAAAGGGAAGCACCCTGGGATGATCGTGTCCCAAGCGACGTCCAGTCGAGAGTATAACCATCCTCTTCGAGGCCGCGGTGCAAGAGGTCCTTAAATTCCTTAAAAATGAGGGGTTTCATATGACCTTTTCCTTATCTTTCTCCTCTCATAAAATCGTGTTACTCGAAAGAAACATGAGCCAAACCACCCGTTCCTTTGACCGTTCCGCTGGAGATATTCGCCCCCTCAGCTTTGAGGTGGGTTTTACCCGTTATGCCGAAGGCTCTGTGCTCATTCGTGCGGGCAATACGCATGTTTTATGTACCGCAACGATCGAAGAGGGTGTGCCCTCATGGCTAAAGGGTAAGGGACAAGGATGGATTACGGCCGAATATTCCATGCTCCCGCGCTCGACCCATACCCGCTCCCGTCGTGACCGAGAAAAGGTCTCGGGCCGTACTCAGGAAATTCAGCGCCTCATTGGGCGTGCGCTCCGGAGTTGTATTGACCTGAAAGCGCTCGGTGAACGTCAGGTGATTCTCGACTGTGACGTCATTCAGGCCGACGGCGGAACTCGAACGACTTCGATTACCGGAGCTTGTCTTGCTCTTCGAATCGCTCTGGGTCGACTTGCGAAAGAAGGTAAAGTTCCTCTTTCGGCTTTCACCGATACAGTTGCGGCGATCTCGATCGGAATGAAGGGCGGAAATGTTCTCGCAGATCTCGATTACGAAGAAGACTCGAGCTGCGATGTGGATATGAATTTTGTGATGACCGGTAAAGGTGGCTTCGTTGAAATCCAAGGAACCGGTGAACACGGCTCATTTTCTCGGGCAGAAATGCAGAAAATGACGGATTCAGCCGTTTCAGCGCTTGAAAAAATTTCTTCTATCCAAAACGATCTAATCCAAAAACACGGCTAACTCTCGTTTTAAAAAAGTACGAAGGCCCAAACGACTCGGGTAAAGTCATCCAGGCCTTCGGAGGTGGTTGGTGGGTACAGCTCTTTAGCGTAAATCGTGTGAACGATTACGCAGCTTTTTGAGCAACACGGCGCTTGAACGCCTGATAGTGCTCGAATTTTTTCTCGTAGTCGGAAACGACTTTTCCGGCTTTGGTGATGAGACCGAATTTAAATTGCTCATAATGTTCTGAGCAAAAACCAAACCGTGCATCGCCGTGCTTACAGCCCTCTGCTCCGCATAGTGTTTTACCTACTGCTTGACCCTGAACTTCGCCTGCGCCCTTTTTGCTACCCATAGAATAAACCCCTTTCACCTAAGCCTTTCGGGGTAGGAAGCTTAATTCTTGAGTAAATTAATAAAGTATTCGAGATGTCTAACCTAACCTATTGATAATAGAGGTTATTAATGCGGCGTGCCTTGTCGCTTTTCTGACAGTAGTTACGATCGACACTTAACCATAAAACCTCACGGATTTCGGGGTTTCAGAAGGGAACGGATTCTTCCATGCATCATCTTAAAGGCTTAGGCCTCGTCTTGTCATTCATCACCACGGTTGCATTTGCTCACACCGACGCCACACTTCAGCAACGCTTCATCCAAATCGACGCTAAGACTCGTGAGAGCCGATCACTCGCCGAAACTCTCGGTATGAGTATCGAGTCGGTTCGCTCCGATAGTGCTTGGGGTTTCGCCGATGCAAAAACGATTTCAGATCTCGAGAGCCATGGTTTGAAAGTTATTGGAAACTTTGATTTCAACGTCGGCCGCGGAGGACACCAAGGAATCGAAAAAGCATTTCCAACCAAGGACGAACGCTTTCATGACTATACAGAGCTAAAAAGCGAACTCACTCGCATGGAAAAAGAAAATCCAGAGTTAGCAAAAATCCATGTCATCGGAACCTCAACTGAGGGCCGTGACATCATGGCAATCCAGATCAACTCCACTCCCGGATCGTTACTTGCGGGAAAAAGTAATAAGCCGGGCGCGATTTTTATGGGTGCTCACCACGCCCGGGAGCATCTATCGGTCGAAATTCCGCTCATGATGGTGGACTACCTTCTTAAAAATAAGAGTGACCCTAAAATTTCTGCACTCTTAGATAGCCGTGATCTCTGGTTTGTACCCATGGTTAATCCCGATGGCGCAGAATTCGATATTTCTAAAAATTCCTACCAAAGCTGGAGAAAAAATCGTCGTAATAATGGGGACGGAACTTACGGCGTCGATCTGAACCGAAACTATGGTTACCAGTGGGGTACCGGTGGATCCTCTAAAAATACCAACTCTGACGTCTATATGGGTATTAAGCCGTTCTCTGAACCCGAAACACAAACGATGAAAGTGTTTATCGAAAACCACTTAAATGCGAAAGTTCTTCTTAGTTTCCACACTTTCTCGGAACTCATTCTTTATCCGTGGGGGCACAAATACGATTCGATCGCTGAGAAGAAAGATCTCGCCGTTTTCGAAACGATGGCTAAAACGATGGCAACGTGGAACCACTATCGGCCACAGCAATCAAGCCAACTTTATATTGCGTCCGGCGATACTACCGACTGGGCTTACGGCGAACACGGAATTTTCGCGTTCACCTTCGAACTCACACCGAGTTCGGTTATGGGTGGAGGATTCTATCCAGGCCAGAAGGCAATCGACCCAACCTTTGCGGCGAACTTAAAACCCGTACTTTATATGATCGAACTTGCTGACGATCCTTACCGTGCGGTGGCAAGCCCAACCCCAAAGGACAAAAAAACATCCGGTTGGCCTTCAAGCACCGTGAACGCTAGTTCACGGTTCGACATTCACCCTCTTCCAAATTAAAAGTCGAGAATAAAGGGAACGACTACTGGTTTCTTTCCAGTAATCGTTCCCACAAGCCTTCTGACTTCAATTCGAATCGTTTCAGCTAAATCTCCCGCTGACTTACCCTGATCGATAGCTCGTTTTGATTCACGAACAAGGCGCAAAACTAATTCTTTCGTCTTAGAAAGAATGAGTGCCTCAAGGTCGGGGGTAATCACCCCACGTAAAACCACTTCGGGGCCAGCGATAATATTTCCGGTTTCTGGTTCGCGGGTCATTAAGACAAATACACCGCCGGTTTCGCCTAACTTACGACGGTCTTTTAAAATATCTTTCGTCACCTCATTCATGAGGTGACCGTCGATAAACGTTCTTGGCTCTTCTTCCATTTGATAAACGATTTCGAAATGTGACTTTCCGAGAGAAAGCACATCACCATTAGAGGCGACTAAAATCTGTTCGTCCTTCATGCCCACCTCTGTGGCAACGCGTGCATGGTGAACGAGCATTCGGTATTCGCCGTGGATGGGGAGAAAAAACTGGGGCTTCGTCCATTCCATCATCATTTTTAACTCAGGCCGAGTGGCGTGACCGGATACGTGGATTAGATGAGTCGCCTCATAGAGGACGTCAGCGCCTTGCTTAAAAAGATTATTGATCATCCGACCCACTTCTTTTTCATTCCCGGGAATGAACCGTGAACTCATGAGAACTCGATCACCTTCGCGTAAATCGATTAATGAATGTTCACCCTGTGCAACTCGGAAAAGTGCAGAACGGTATTCACCCTGTGTGCCTGTCGTTAGAACGATTACACTATGCCGGTTGTGGTCTGAAATTTCATCAAGCGTAATGAGCTGATCGCCTGTTTCCTTAAGAAACCCCGCCTCAACCCCTAATTTAAAATTCTTCTCCATGCTTCTTCCACAGAGTGCAATTTTCTTATTTGTCTTTTTTGCGATCTCGAAAACTTGGGCCATTCGAGCGACGTTCGAAGAAAACATCGCAACCATGGTTAAACCTTCGGCGGCAGCAAAGAGTCGATCAAACGATTGGTAAACATCGGTTTCACTTTGAGAATGGGAATGACGTTCAACATTCGTAGAGTCTGAAAGAAGAAGGAGAACGCCCTCTTCACCTGCCTGCTTAAATACGGCTTCGTCCATCCGCTGGCCAAAAAATGGGGAGGGATCCATTTTGAAATCGCCAGTGTGAATGATTTTTCCAACGGGTGTATCAATAATGAGTGCGGCAGCATCTACGATCGAGTGGTTTACAGAAGTCGTTTTAATTTTAAAATCTTTTGTGGAAAACGTTTCGCCCATCTTAAAAGTGCGAATTTCCGTCGCTTGAAGTAGCCCAAACTCGGTTAACTTTTCTCGGAGCATGAGCGAGGTAAACGGAGATGCGTATAGGGGTGCACGAATACCATTTTTTATAAGATAAGGAACCGCTCCAATATGGTCTTCATGACCATGGGTTAGAATAATAGCTTTAACCTTATCTGCTCGGTCCTTTAAATATGTAAAATCAGGAATGACTAGTTCGATACCGAAATGATCAAGATCACTAAAGAGCACGCCACAGTCGATGACGATGATTTCTTCGGATGACTCTATAATCAGGCAATTCATCCCGATTTCACCTAATCCACCGAGTGGAATCACGCGAAGAGTACCTTTTTCAAACGGGAGTGAATTTAAAACTGGATCACTCATGCTTCTGCCGAAAGCTTCAGAAGTTCGCGGACTCGTGAGGATACCATATCCGCTGCAACATCACTTTCTTCACCGACGATTACGTCTGCATATTTTCGTGTCGGCTCTAGATAAAGTTGGTGCATCGGGCGAACGGTATCGTAATAACGCCTCACGATTTCATCATGCGTGCGACCCCGCTCTCTTACGTCGCGATGGAGACGGCGAATAAAACGAATATCTGCCTCTACATGAAGATAAATTTTTGCATCAAAGAGATCACGAAGCTCCTGATCCCAAAGCGTGAAAATTCCCTCAAGAATAACAACCTTTCCAGGGCCAACGATATGACTACCGCCAGTTCTAGAACTCGTTTTGTAATCATACTCGGGTACGGATACAGACTCCCCTCGCTTTAATCGTGAAAGATGATCTCGGAGCAGTGGCCAGTCGAAAGCTTCAGGGTGATCGAAGTTGGCTTCTCCATGCATCTTTAAATGCGAAGCCGCAGTCGATAAATAATAGGAGTCCTGCGATAGCAGAATGAGCTCGGGATCATTCACCCGTTGTATTATTTTTTTCGAGAAAGTTGTTTTTCCCGAACCTGAGCCGCCTGCAATCCCAATCAGATACATGGAAAAAGGATTTAACACTCTGTGCCGATGCCCACAATTGAAAAGGCGACGCCCCATCTTGGGGAATCGCCTTTTCGCTGTACCCAATTCGAGAATTGGGGGGAACTTTTTCGTGCAAGTAAATTCACGCGGCATCATTGAAAGCGCGTTTAACTAAAAAACTGCATCGTTTTGAGTAGACACTGATTAGCCCGACGACAGGGTTTCAGCAAGAAAATATCGCAATGCGCCCAGATATTTATAAGTATTTAATATTATAGGGTTATTTTTTAAATGCTTGTGGAATTTTTTCAAATCCCGCGAGAAAAATCCGTTTTTTTGAAGCGAGATCATCGGAGGTACCGCTGCCCTCATCGTTTGGAAGTCTGAGACGATAGCCTTTCGGAAGTGAAACTTTTCCGTGAACGGCAACCTCATTGATTCCAGGATTCAGACGAACAAGATCCTTTTTCTTATATTTTAAAAACGCGACGACTTCCTTCAGTGAAATGGGAGCGGGTAATTCAACTTCAAAAAATCTTTTCGGGCGTTCCCGATCTTTCGGACCAAAATATTTTTCTGGATTTCGCTCCACCTCGAGCGCTGCGACTAAACAAGCATAAAAATTTGAACTCGCAAATCCAAACCCTCTGACTCTATTACGAAGAATAATTTCTTCTAGATCTCGAGTCCCCAGTCGATTCGTTGCTCGAAGTAAACTTGAGCGACCATGGTTGTATGCGGTAACCGCGAGGGGCCAGTTTCCTAAAGTTTCATAATTTATTTTTAACAGCTGTGCTGCCGCTTCTGTGGCCCGAAGCGGATCATTGCGTTCATCCACTGCATCGCCGATAAAAAGAAAATCACTCCCCGTTGACTTCATGAATTGCCATATTCCACTGGCGCCCACTTTAGAGCGGGCGCGTGTATTAAAGCTTGATTCTACAAAAGGAAGACGTGTGAGCTCAAAAGGAAGGCCCCATCTAATAAAAATCTCTTCCATGAATGGAAGATACTCACCCGACATTTTATATCCGTCGAGAAACTGATCTTTTTGTCCAAGTTGAAATCGAATTCTTTTATAATGAGAGGCGTTTAAGAATTTTCCTGGGTCATCGATCTGTCTAAATAGTTCTGCGATTCTTTTCTCTTCCGGGTCATTCAGCGAGGCTACCTTTGTTGGGTCAGATCCGACCCCCACTTCATGAAGGCGAAGAAGAATTTTCCGAATACGATCTTTCTCGCGTCGAACGACCCGCCCGCGAGGTTCCTTATATTTTTTGAAGTCGTATTGGCCGTAAATGAGTGTCGGAAATTTAGAGTCGTGGATCAAACCCTCTTTCGTGCTTAAACTCCCATAAATTTTAATCCAAAAATCAACGCTTTCTCGTAGCACTCCACCTGAGGGGACTCTAAACTCAGGAAGAAGATCACGTGGCGCTGCTAGAAGTGGGGGCGATGAAATCCCCAGAGTGAGAGCTAATAGAAAAATGGCTAATTTAAAGTTTTTTAATAATTTCATGAAAGTGCCAGAATTTAGATTTCATTTTAACGACTTCGGGCTGAAATCCATAGCGATCCTTTTTTTCTTTTTGCTTTCAGGGTGCACGAATAAAAATCCCCCGACTCAAGAACTCCGACTTTTGATCGAATCCTCTCCGGCGACGATGAACCCAAGGCAAACTCTCGACGCAATCGGACAGCGTATTCAACTTCTCACCTTTCGAGCACTCACCAGTCTCGATACTGACCTAAACGTCGTTCCCGACCTGTCGGAAAAATGGCGCTATGAGAACAACGGTAGGAGATTTGTTATCCAGCTAAAAATGAACCAAGTCGATCACCTCGGACGAGTAATCGATGCTGACCATTTACTGGGCTGTATTCGCAATTATCTTTTTACAGAACCTCACTCGCCCCACCGCAGTTCGTTTCCTCGTGTAAAATCAGTGGAATTAAAAAAGCAGGAACTCATTTTTAATTTAGATGGGGTCGATCCATATCTTGCGAAAAATCTTTCGGCTCTAAGATATTTTGCGACTCGGGAACATCCAAATGAACCCTGTTTAGATCCCAAACCTGGCGAAGAAATAATCACGAATGGTGATTACGCGGCTGGACCCTATCCCGAAAGGTTTGAGGATGTACTTACACTCAGGCCCAAAACAATGTCTGCCCCTCCACTTCGCATCGAGTTCATTCGTGATGAAACATCACGCTTACTGAAACTTTTAAACGGTGAAGCAAACGTCGTCATTAACGCGTTTTCTCCCACAAAAGGATTGTGGCTCATCAATGATCCGAAACACGGGTTTAAAATGATCGAGCGCGATGGCGTTAACACGAGCTATCTCGCATTCAATCTAAGTGATCCTCTATTATCAAAAAAAGAAGTTCGGCTTGCAATTGCTCATGCCATTAACCGTGAATCCATCGTAAAAAATCGGCTGAAAAACCAAGCTTCGCTTGCTTCTAGTTTTTTGAGTCCTAAACTCACTGAAGCTATCCCGTACCAGCCCACACCTTACGACCCTCGGCTCAGTGAAAAACTTTTGGATACCGTAGGGTTACCACGTGATAAAAAAGGAATCCGGTTTAGTCTAAAATATAAGTCGACGACTGATCGCTTAGGCCTTGAACTCGCCCAAATTATTCAGAATATGCTTAAAGAGGTGGGAATTCATTTAATCCTTGATCCTGTCGAGCCCTCTGTTTTTTTTGCTGCACTTCGTTCTGGGAAGTTTCAAATGGCTTCTTCCCGATGGGTTGGGGTTTCTGATGGTTCGATTTATGAGCGGACTCTAAGAGGTTCAAATAAAAACAACTTGGCTGGGTATAATGATCCGGAAACAGAAAAGTTGCTCGATTTAGCTTCACAGGAAATTGATCCTAAAATACGTCGTGGGTACTTAATAAAAATTCAAAAAAGAATGCTTTCCGAGCTCCCTTATTTTCCACTTTGGCACTGGACGAACGCTCTATTTATTAAAAATACGATTCAGGATATCCCGGTAAGCGATATTTCTTTAAGTGGGAGTTTCATTTCATTAAGGAATTTAAAATTTAAGTGAGTAAACTCAAATTATGAAACGTGTATTAGTTCCCTCACTTCCTAGCCGCGATAAACCGATCCTTCTCTCTGATGATGAAGCTCACCACCTCGTACAGGTTCTTAGAATTCGAAACGCAGAACGTGTAGAGGCGCTGGATGGCCGTGGATCTAAGATGGAAGTTGAGGTGGAGCTATTGGGTAAAGGAAAGGCTCAAATCCATCAACGCTCCGAGGTGATTAAGGACTCTCGCCTACTATCCCTTCCTATTACCCTCGAATTAGCCGTATTAAAGGGCGAAGCCATGGAGTGGTCGATCGAAAAAGCGGTAGAACTTGGAGTACATACCTTTATTCCTGTGCTCTGTGCACATGCTGTAGTGCAAGTGGACCGCAAAGGTCCTGAGTACTACCAAGAACGCTGGCAAAAAATTGCTGACCAAGCACTTAAACAATGCGGCAGACTCGAGAGAATGACCGTTCGTGACCCGATTGAACTCTCATCTCTCATCACAGAAATTCGTCCTATACGGCTTTGGGCGAATGAAACATCACGAAATGAATCTGTAACGATTCTTCAGGCGTTTGAAAAATATTCATCTGAAAAAGCGACGCCCATTTCTATACTAATAGGTCCTGAAGGAGGTTGGAGTGAAAATGAACGCTCCCTCTTAGGACGAAGTACTTGTATCCCGATTAGTTTGGGGCCATGGGTCTACCGAGCTGAAACTGCAGCGCTTTTTGCTACTAGCTTGGTCGCAGCCTCTATGCGATAAAAGAAAAAATGGAACCCGAAATTAAATTTAAAACCCTTACTGATGGTCTTGGCTTTCATCCTTTCGAAGACGGCCTCCCCTACGCCCCAACGAAAAAGGGTTTTACAACAGGTACTGGCGCGGTTTCTGCCGGAAAACCTCAGTTTGCTTTTCCACCCGCACCCCAGCCTCAGTTTCGGAGCAGCTCGATCGATGCTCCCGCTGAAAAAATTCGTAAAGAACTTGAATCCATACAAAACCAACGCCTCGAACAAGCTCGAGTGATGGCTGCTCGAAAACACGTCCCCCTTGAAATTCACTACGGCTTTTCCTATTCCTTAATTCGTGTATTTGCGTACTTACTTGATTCCGCATTCAATCTCAGCATTTGTGCATCGATTCTTTCTACCGCCCTAATTTCGACGGAAATCGACACCATCAACAACTTAAACGACCCCGCGATCATTACCATTGGGGTTTTCCTTTTTATCTGTAATTGGGCTCTCCTTTCAGCCCAGGAAATTGCTTTTGGGACCACAATAGGGAAAAAAATATTCGGACTAAAACTCGATGGCACCGGAGTGCAATGCCTCGTTCGCGCTGTTCTTTTTATCCCCTCCCTCCTTTTCGGTGGGCTTGGGATTTTTATTTCTGTTTTTGATTCGAAAAAACGATGCTGGCATGATCGTCTCACTCAGATCCAACCCACATGAAGCCCCGAGATCCCATTTCGAAAGTAAAAAAACCTGAAGCACTCAAGCGTACTCTTGCGCGACTGAGAAGGGGTAAAAAGAAGGTTGTTTTTACGAATGGCGTTTTCGACATTCTTCACCGAGGTCATGTTACTTACCTAAACCATGCGCGAAAATTAGGAGCGGTTTTAGTCGTGGCTCTAAATGACGATGATTCGGTGAAACGCTTAAAAGGGCCTACCCGCCCGGTAAACATTCTTGCCGACCGGCTACTCACCATCGCGGGGCTTGAATGCGTTGATTTCGTAACTTGGTTTGGTGAGGACACTCCTCTTGATTTAATCCGTCTTCTTTCCCCGAATGTTTTAGTTAAAGGCGGCGACTGGAAAGTGAACCAAATCGTCGGGGCTCAGGATGTCCTTAAAAAAGGGGGGGTAGTTAAATCACTCCCCTTCGTAGACGGTTATTCCACAACGAAGACGATCGAGAAGATGAAAAAATAGCGCCAGATTTTTGGCGCCTTTTTTATTCGGAATTTTCTGCCTCTTTTATTAACCCCACCATCCCTGCGAAAATGGGTGTTGGGAGTTGTTTACCTTATGGCGTCAAGCAGTGGAACAAACGCTCGAAACAGTATGAGTGATGAGCAACGCTACTCACAGCATCTTGAGCAGCGAAAAACTGCGCACGCGAAAGAACTTCGTGATTTAGAAGAATCCCAAAATAACGAGATCACAACGGTTGTTGATCGGTTTAAAAAAGAAAAAGAAGAGATCGAAAAATCGTTTAAGGTCTCATTATCCGAAGAAAGTAAGCATCAGGCTGAAATTCTTGAAAAAATCAGATCGAATCACAACGAAGAGTATTCGAAAGAAAAGAAGAAGTTCGATACTGAATTTGAAAAAATGAACGTTCGCGAACGTCAACGCGTTGAAAACTACCAAAAGAAACAAGAAGAAAATATTTCAAGGCTTCACGACCGATTCCAAATCGCAAAAGATGAGATGAAAAAGCAGAACGACGAGGCTTAAAGAATTAATCGCGCGCTCGACCGCAGATCATGCGATCGAAAATCTTTAGGGTACTGAGTGAAAATCCAAAAACAAGCAGAACAAAGAACGCAGGCCCCTTTGGAATGCTGAGTTCCCGGATGTTCTGGAACGAGTTCACAAAAAGATTATTGATAAAAATCCAGCTGAAGGTTCCCCACATGAAGCCACAAGCAAGTAGGGCTGACATTTTATTCCATTTTACGAAATGAGAGAAAACCATGCCTAAAACAGCGCATATGACGGAATGAACTGCCGTGCCGACGAAAATCGCAGGGGTCATTCCGTATGTAAGAGCATCGTTTCCTAAAAGTGGTGCTGCGGGGATTTTGAACGGGTACCAAAACTCGTAGCCACCCGATTTTGCTAAAACTGCAGCAAATACCATTGCGATCATGCCTGCCGTAATTCCAGAAATCGCTCCCGCAATCGTGCGAGGAAGATCAAAAATAAGCCAGAGAGCGACTAAATCCATCTCTCCTTCTTCTTGAGGAACGGAATGAGTAGGGGCCGACGACGATTGCGATGTTTGAATTGCCATATGAGTTTAAAGCATAACATGAAAATTCTTTGTTTCGAAACACACTAACAGAACGATTTGCATTTAATGCGCCGCATGAACTAGCTAAAACCTTTAGTGTTTCGTACACTCAAAAATATGCCCATCATCGACTTCCAAACCCAAATCTGGCCTGATCGCTTAAGTGCGGCGGTACCGGGAGCTATTAAAAAGTGGGGGAAGTTTTGGGCAACGCCCGTTTCACACGTACTTCATGAAGCTCAACCCTGGTTACGATTTCTTCCTTCACTTGGGCGGGACATCGTCCAAGAAGTGGGAGCGATAGCCCCCCTCTCTCATCTTTTATTCGAATCCTCTCTTGAAGATTTAAAGGATTCGCTTGAGAAAAATCAAATCGATCGCTGCGTTCTTGTTTCAGATCCAGGAAAAATTGAGAACGATGTACTCATCCAACTCACTCATTCGGACTCACGTTTTATCCCGGCAATCCGAGTTCCTTTAAACAGCGACGTAAAAACTGTTATTGAAAAAGCTCACTCCGAAGGGGCGCGAATTCTTCAGCTTCATACCGCATCCGATGGTTTAAATCCGGACTGTGATTTTTATAGCGCACAAATCAACGCGGCAAGCGAACTTGGATGGATCATCATCGTACAAAGTGGGGCACCGAAAACACATCTGGTTTACAAAAAACCCGAAAACTCTTCTGTCGATCGATTTGAATCTTGGTTTAAAAATTGGCCTCAAGCCAGCTTCGTCATTGCGCGAATGAATTTTGATGCGCCTGAATTGGCTATCGATGCGGCGGAAAGATATGAAAATATATATCTCGAAACCTCGTGGCAACCGACTGAAACAATAACTGAAGCCGTTCGGCGGATAGGGGCAGATCGTATTCTTTTCGGATCCGATTGGCCAATTATGGGAAATAACCAAAAAATTGGAATTGCACGCATTCGCGATGCCGTTCACTCGAAGATCATCAGTGATTCCGAAGGTGATAAAATTCTCGGTGGAAATGCTGAACGGTTACTGAATCGGAGCTACACGAAATGATCCACTTAGAGGAAATGAAGGTTTCGGAATTAAAGTCGCTTCCGCGCGATCGAACGGTTTTCTTTATACCTGTAGGACCGATCGAAGATCATGGTGATGCACTCCCCATAGGACTCGACTTATTCGAAGCCACCGCTGTAAGTGAAGCCACTGGGGCAATGCTTGAAAAAGAGGGGTGGACAGCTGTTCTACTTCCCCGAGCTTGTATAGGGATTGATTCGAATACTTCAGCAATCGCATTACGAGTTCGCCCCCACGTTCTACGAGATTATTTAGTGGATGTTTCTGATTCGCTCGCTAAATCAGGTTTTCGATATTTTATCGCGATTTCAGGGAACCCTGGACCTAAACAGCTTACCGCCATAGAAGAAGCCGGGCTTTTTCTAAAAAAACGCTACTCGCGGTTTGGAATTTTTAGAAATAACTTAGCTCCCATCCTCGTATCAGGAAGCTCTGTTGCGATTGACGTCGAAGAAAAATCTAAATCAGCGCTTTTTATGTCCCCACCTGAACACGGCGGAGGTCGTGATTCGTCCATTGGGCTTGCAACTGCAAAAAAATTGATAAATGAGCCTCTTCTCGCAACCCTGGCTGAAATAAAAGGTGATAGTCCTAGCTTCAGTCGGTGGAATAAATTTAGAAGCGGCGAAGTATCTGGATACTGGGGTGACCCAAAAAAATCGAATTCAGAAGAGGGTCTAAAACGAATTGAAGAAAAGGCTCGCTCAATAGCAATAAAGTTTCGTGCTGGAGTTGAGGGTGGAAAACCTCACCAAATATTTAAATCCTGGTACTCACTATTCCCAACAAATCAGAGTCTTTTTCGTATTTGGATTCTCGTTCTCACTTTAGTTACCTTACTCGGCGGATGGACTTTTTACTCCTTACAGGGTTTTTTATCGGGTGCAAATCTGCAGTAAAACTCAGAAGAGTCGATGTTATTAAGCAGTTGGTTTTGCCTGCTTGAAATAGATTTCGCGGTGGATCGATTCTTTCTCAACCCCTTTTTCAGTGAGAATAGCGCGAACCTCATCGATCATCTGTCCAGCGCCACAAAGATAAAACTCGGATTCTTTCCAGGGGTAATCCTCTCCAAGTGATCGAAGATAGTCTGTTACTCGACCGCGAAAACCACTCCATTTCCCCTTGGGCTGGGAAACGCACGGAACCCATTTCGAAGTAAACTGATTCCCGCCAGTTGATGAGAACAAACGGCCAGAAAGTTCTTCTTCATATAATAATTCTTCTTCATCACGAATGCCGAGCAAGAATAAGGCGCTCTTTGGGAGATTATTCTGAAACTCTTTTGCTAGAGCCATTGAACGAAATGGGGCAATTCCAGTACCCGTGGCAATAAAACAAACATTTTTAGTGGGTGAAGTTTCGTATGTAAAATCACCATAGGGTGCATAACCCCTGAATGTGTCTCCAGCGCGTAATTTATTGAGATAGTTCGAACCCGGTCCTCCATCCACAATTTTAATGCACAACTCTACGGGCCTTTTATCGGGTGATGAGGCAATCGAATAGGCCCTTCGCAAATCTCTTCCGTTAGGACCTGCGCCTGGGATGATCACACTAATATATTGCCCCGCTTCGAAATGAAACGGCTCGACTGGGGCGGGTTTCGCTGGATCTGCCGATGGAATAGGCTCTGATTCGAATCCAAGCTCGAATACTGAGGGCGTAATCATTCGATGAAACTGCACCGTACAAAGATAATGTGTGACAGCTGCCATAACGAGTTTACCGTAACGGAATTTTCCTATGGAGTCACGGTCATCTTAAAGCCCTGGTTACCCATGCTCTTCATAGTACCCGCACTTGCGCGCACCCTCCACCAATAAGTGAGGGGTTTAAGATTTTTAAAAATGAGGAAATTATCAGATTGTTTAATCGTTACTTTTTTTAGAATCCTACGAAACTCGGGATCTCCTGCAATCTCAAACTCGTAAAAATCAGTAAAAGTAGTCCTCTGCCAAGAAAAGAGGATCCCTTTTTGTTTAATAATTTCTGGATCTGACAAAGCGATAACTTCGTCATTCTTCGGAAGAGTTTGTATCGGTGAGACAAAGTTAAAAATAAATCCCTGTTTTTTTGAAAGGGCCGTATATCCGTTCGAAAGATTTGCCCTGATTTGATAGTTAATTGGGTCGGTGTAGACCTTTGCTTTTGGAAAGGCGTAATTGACTCCAGTCACTGGCTGATCTACGAGGGTTTTTCCAGCTTGGTCAAAAACAAGGACATTATATTTCTCGATGCCCTGAACCGGCTTCCACCTCAAAACAACATCAAAGTCCTTAAGTCGTTTACCCATAAATCGGTTTGAATCGATGGCCTCTCCGCCAACAAGGGGGGCTTCGGTTTCAATGGCTTCAAACTCTGAACGAACACTAAAGGGAACTAAGATTCCTCGTCCAATTTTCGTATTATCGATATTTCGGAGTTCAATCCGATAATTTCCTGGGCGCTCGAAGTTTGCAATTAATCCACCTCGACCATTAACGGCTTTTACCTTACGCCTAAGAACTTCCTTACCGTTGCTGTTTTTTAGAATCATGAGAACTTCCACTTTTGGAAGGCTCGGGGACTCGAAAATGAGAGCTTGCTTCAGAGGAGGGGTCTGCCCGATTGGTAAGGTAAACTCTTCGTTAACTTTGGGTTGCGAAACTCTGATTTTATCCTCTCGGATAGAGGCCATACTCGGGGATGGCGTTGGAGTAGGTGAGGGTGAGGGTTCTGGACTCGGACTAAGTGAAGGGGTCGGTTGTTCAATCGGGACTGGGGCTACAGACCGAATAGGTTCTGGCGTCGGTTTTGCGATAGGTTGTCCCCCTCTTCTAATAACTAATTTTGGTCGAGAGAGATCACCTTTAATATTACCGGCAACAATATCGACGAGAACTCGTCTCTGAATTCCAGTAACACCTGCCTCCTTTTCAAAGGAGAGTCGAATGAGTGAACCGGGATCAAGTTCTAGAATCGAGCCATCAAAAAGTTCAAGTGTTGCTCGATCGCTAGGACCCGTCATTACGGTATCTTCGTTAAAGAGGTCTGCGTTTATAGAAACCTCTAAAAATTCGAGCGAATCCTTCGGTTGTCGCTTTAAGACGCCCGTAACAGCTTTTACGATACCTACTTTTTCACCTTCCTCTGTGGAGGATCCGAAAATGTAAGACTTTAAAGATCCACCAGAAAAATAAACGCCAACCACTCCCAACAAAAGCAGTAAAAGTAATATAATTGCGACTAACTTCGTTTTACTTTTTTCTTCTTCAATGGGTATTTGGTTTTCCATTTATTCCTTTTAAGACGTAGTTTAGGCGTTTAGCATTTTATGAACTCGGATTGAAGCAAGGGTTACATCGTCATCAAGTGCTTTAACATCACCGTTATATTTCATGTAGGCCACCTTAAGCGCGTCGATAACACCGCGCGGACCTCCAACTAAAGCGCCCTCAACGACTTCTTTTACGCGTTTTTTTCCATACTGTTCGCCTTCAACGCTTTTGTTTTCCATTAAGCCATCCGTATAAAGAAAAAGAATGTCTCCTTCATTAATCGACACAGACATTTCTTCATAGTTTCCTGATTCTTCAACTTCACCTACGCGATTGCCTTTAGGAATTAACGATTTCAATTGGTAGCGGTCGCCATTTTTTTTAAATAACCAGGGAGGGTTATGCCCAGCGTTTGAGTAGGTGATCGTTTGAGTCTCTAAGTCGATGACCCCAATAAAAAATGTCATCATAATCTTCGTCATAGCAGCATCGAAAATGACTCGGTTTGTGTAGGACATCATTTCACCCGGACAGAGCTTAAAAAACGGTTTCTCCTGAGCAAGCTTTGCTAAAACTGAAAAACAACTCCGCGCTGATGCGGTAATCAGCGCAGAAGGAACACCGTGACCAGTGGCATCTGCGATCATGATACAAAGTTGGTTTTTAATCCTAAAAAAACCCCACCAATCACCGCCACACTCTGATGCAGACTGATAACTTCCAATGATTTCAAAATGATCATCTCGATATTCAGGCGGAGGAATCAAACTTTCCTGAACCGCGGCAGCTACCTTTAATTCTTCTTGCATGTGTGCTTTTTCAACCGATTCAACGATCAGTGCCTGAATTTTTTTCGACATGATATCGAAAGAAAATGCGAGTGCCCCCACTTCATCTCGGGTCTTAACATTCGATGAAACTGTAAAATCACCTTTTGCAACAGCAGCGGTCGCTAACGTGAGACGTTTTAAAGGTTTAATAATGGATCCGGAAAAAAGAACGGCGAAAAGAATCGCCGCTATAATGGAAATGACGCCCAATAGAACTAATCGTTCCCCCAAGGTAAATGCGGCAGCCATTGCTTTTCGTTTTTCGAGTTGTGTAAAAACAATCGGACCCAAAGGAAGTTTTCTGTATGCACCCAAAAAAGCTTTTCCGTCTAATTCAAACTCTTTAGTACCCGATCCGAGTTTTGCAGATAGCGAGCTTTGAAAAACAGGGTTTGCGACCGCGTTTTGATTATCATAAAGTTTTTTCAAATCCGTGGATGCTAATATTTTACCATCTGGCGCTGCGATTGTTGTTTCGCCAAATCGTGCATTAGTAATGAGGCTTCGAGAGTCTACGAATGAAATCGCTACGGGCATCCCCTTTTCGAAATCTTTTAATCCTGTATCACCAAACGCGACAAGCACGAGGGGAGTAACTCCGGACTTAAAATATGTCTCAAATGCAAATCCAGATTCGATGAGTTTTGTTCGAAGCCGAACGAGAGTTGGTGCATCAATACTAACCTGGTCGGGAACGTAACCGCTTTTTTCGAGTACCCCATCATTCGTATTCTTCGTCAATAAAGTGACGGTTCCATCCGATTTAACAAAATAAGATAGATAGAGGCCGGACTCTTGCTGGGTTTTAACTAAGTTACTTAGGTTTTCTATTTGAATCGGAGAAATCGGAAGGCGAGGGTCAAAACTACTCATATAGAGACGTAAACTATCTACAGCTGGCCTCATTTTTTCGCTAAAATCCTGACCCGCTATATAGGCTTCCATGGACTGAAGCTGAAAAGTGTAAGCCTGTTTATCGTCAATCACGAGTTTGACGGCCGAATAACTCAGGAATCCGATGATAATAAAGAAGAGCAGACTTAAACTTACGACAAGTTTAGTCCCGAGTGATAGTTTGACTCGAAAGTTCTGTTGCTCCATAATTAAAGTCTCCATGTAATTTAGAGAGATTTCAATAGATTGCGGCTCCCGCAGAGGTAAATTTCAATGATTAAAGTCGCCAAAGAATTAAACGGTAACATTCTCACGCTTCGCCTATCCGGATCGATAGAAGAAACAGTTAACTTAGAGGAAATGGTCGGACCTACTCCAGGTGAAGTCAGGATCGACTGTAAAGAAATCACCCGGATTAATTCGGTCGGCGTTAAAGGGTGGATTAAATATTTCCAAACCCTTCAAGTAAAAAACGTAAAGCTCACTTTTTTTCAATGCTCCACAGCTATAGTCGAGCAAGTGAATCTGATCTCAAACTTCGTTTGTGGTGGGACGGTCGAATCGATCTATGTGCCTTTTGCGTGTTCGAGCTGTAAGGCCGAGCTGATCGCACTCTTTAAAACCTCGGATTTAAACCCAAATGCAATTCAGCTGCCGGAATTAAAGTGCACAAAATGTTCCGGAAAAGCCGTATTCGATGACATCGAAGAAGAATACTTCGCTTTTCTTAGCCGATAACCCAAGAATAAACCTCCCTGGTGGCACAAACCCTTCTCCTTGTATCAAATCGACCCGACGATCTTACTTTCGCAAAAACAATTGCGGAGATGACGAGTTTAGACCTCCAGCAGTCCGTGGACCTAGCTGTCGTCACTAACGCGATTAAAGAGCAAGATGTCAGCGCAATATTTGTTGACCTCGGGAGTGAAGAGGGCTTTAAAGTATTCGAATCCGCAATTCACGATAATGTAGGGCTCTTTAGTGATCGACTCAATTCAAACCGATTTCACTATATTTCAGATCTCGATCTCGAAGAAAAAAAATTCATGCTGAACAGCCCCATTTTCGGTAACTTTATTTACCGAAAGTTTTCTGGACCAGAAAAAGCGGTCCGCGCAGGCACTCGATACGGTTACGTGATTAAAGCCACGATGAGTGATCGAGCTTTTGGAATTCGAAATTATTTCCATCCAAAATCCCAAGTCCAAACCATTACGATGAAGCGTTCAACCCAAAAGCAACAAGTCGTAGAGGCGCTTCGTGGATATCTCATTAAGGCAAAATACCCCACACGAATGGCGAACACGATTGCAAACGCAGTCGACGAGCTCGTTATGAATGCCATTTTTGCAGCTCCTACAGATGCTCTTGGAAATCGTACTTTTGATCAAACCCCACGAGATGCAGATATTCCATTAGAGGGTAAATCTGCGATTGAGGTTTCTATCGCATTTGACGGAGTCCAAGTTGGGGTCTGTGCTACCGATCAATTTGGATCGGTCGATAAGGAAAAAGTATTAAAACATCTTTCGACTCTTTATAAGGATGAGCAATATAAAATGAAGATGAGTTCTGCGGGCGCTGGTATTGGACTGGCAACAACCTTCCGAAATGGGGGTTCGCTCCTTTTTATCTGTGAAAAGAACGCTCGCACCGAGGTCATGGTTATTTTTGAAAGGCTTGAAAATATCCGTGAATTTAAGGATCAATTTCGCTACATCCTCAATCAATTTTACGTCTAAAACGCTTCGTCATGAAAAAACTTTTTCTTGCATCCACTTCGCCCCGTCGGCAAAGCCTTTTAAAAGACGCCGGTTATAACTATAGTGTGATTTCACCTGATACCGATGAAATAGAGTCGAAAGGGGAGTCGCCCGTAAAAATGGTTGAGCGTTTTGCGATGGAAAAAGCCCTTGCAGGGGTTGTTAAAGTAAAAAAAATTTCCACTTCTGGTGTTTTAATTTCTGCTGATACGACAGTCGTGTCGCCCGATAAAAAGAAAATTTTAAATAAACCCGTCAGTGCCGAGCACGCAAAAAAAATGCTCGCCTCTCTCTCTGGAAAAAAACACGCCGTCCTTACAGGATATGTGATCTGTGAATTTATGGATGGTGAAATCATACAATGGCATTCTGCTGTGGTTCGAACGATGGTAGAAATGAAAAAGATCTCAAAAAAAGATATCCATGATTATGTTGCGAGTGGAGAACCCTTGGATAAGGCGGGATCATACGCTGCCCAAGGAATTGGAATGTGCCTGATTGAAAAAATTAATGGTTCGTATTCTAATGTCGTTGGCCTTCCCATGGCCGAGCTCGTAAACGATCTTGAAAAAAGGTTTGGATTATATCCGTCGTGGAAAAAACGATGATTGAACGTTGGAAAAATATTCTTCTTGAGATGGCCTCTGCCACTCAAGCCGCAAGACGCACGGAAGCGAACGTTCACCTTATCGCTGTAAGTAAAACCCATCCGTTTTCTGCAATAGATGAACTTTACAAAGCAGGCCAACGAGACTTTGGAGAAAACTATGTTCAAGAGTTATCCGAAAAAGCTGTGCTCGCGATTAATGCGGGAATGAAAGATATCCGCTGGCACTTTATCGGCCATCTCCAAACCAATAAGGTTAAGAATTTATTACCGCACGTTTTTTCAATTCACGGCGTAGGCTCACTAAAACTTGCTACCGAGATTTCAAAACGCGCAGACCGGGTCATACCCATTTTCATTGAGGTGAACCTTGATGGAGAAGAAAGCAAATCCGGTGTTCAAATCTCTGAATTGCGTAATTTAGTTGAAGCCGTTTCAGAGTTACCCAATCTAAAAATCTTAGGACTCATGGGTATTCCTGATCCAAACCGACCAGGAGGCGCTCGTGCAGCCTTTCACCAACTTTGGGCATTAGCGGCTGATCTTGGGCCACTTACTGCTCGAGAGCTTTCTATGGGCATGACGGCGGACTTTAACGATGCAATCGCAGAGGGTGCAACCTACGTGAGAGTGGGCACTGCGATTTTTGGTTCTCGATCTCCGCGCGAAAAACTTTAGTCGGACACTATTTCTTTCATTCCGGCTCTCAGAGCCAATCTTCAGGTGACACTCTTTGGAGCCAGTTTGTCCCTTTTTACGTCATCAATGTTGAAAAAATTTCGCGTTTGCGATGTGGCATTTTTCCGCATCATTTTCCGAGCACATGCGTGAAGTGGCTGTTATCGCGTGCATACCTAATCAATAATCTAAATTTAAAAAGTTGGCACATATCCCGCATTAATAGAGTGAGTCAGGACAGGAAGTCCTGGTTGCGATGGTCTAAGAAGTTACTGTTTTATAGGTATGGACTGTTACTTTTTTCGCTCAAGGAGGACTCATATGTTCAAGAATTATCTAACGTATCAATTCGCCCTTTCTTTCCATCAGCTCTGCCTTCTCGCAGATATCGCTGAAGCGCCGGCGAAAAATCGCGTCTTGCGATCAGCGGAACAAATGATTCAATCATTTACACGGAGCCTCCATTCAAAAAAACCTGAGGAAGAAGGACGACACTTCTTTAGTTCGCTCGTTAATCTTCGTGAATGCCGAGATGAGTTAAATTCAGTGGGTCTCTTTTTTGGTGATATCGAAACGAAGTATCAAATCATTCATGCACGACTTGAAAAGCTTTGTGAGAAGGCTGCCGCTAGTGAAGGTGGCCAATATCGAATGCTCGGATAAGATTTTTATAAATGCAGTACCCCGTTGTAGTTCGACGGGGCTTGGCGCCGGTTTCAGTTTGTACTCCTGACATCGGCGCCTTTTCCTTTTTAAAGACCTGTGATAACGCTCAACTATCCATTACACGTGAGTACCCGTAGCTCAGTTGGATAGAGCGTTGGCCTCCGGAGCCAAAGGTCGCAGGTTCGACTCCTGCCGGGTACGCCATAACCCCGAGCTCAATATAATGAATAAACTTCTCGCCTGGGGCATCTTAGGCACCGCCAGCATTAACGAAAAAGTAATTCCTGAAATGATCCGATCGGAGAAGTCTCACCTCATCGGTATCGCAAGCCGTGACCCAAAAAAGTCTGAAAGTGAAATGAAGAGATGGTCGTCGGTGTGCTCGTATATGAACTACGAGGAACTGCTCGAAGATGCTCGGGTCGATTCGGTTTATATCAGCCTACCCAATCATCTCCACTTCGAATGGGCTAAAAAAGCGCTCGAAGCTGGAAAACACGTCCTTTGTGAAAAACCCCTCGTACTCAGCGGGAGCGATGCAGAATTTCTATCAAATCTGGCAGATGAGAAAAAACTCTATCTTGCCGAAGGTTTTATGTACCGCCATCATGAACAAACTCATAAAATTCTTTCACTCGTACAAAGTGGCGCGCTCGGAAATATACGGCGTATTCGTGGCTCATTTCATATCACTGTAGCTCCTGGCCCTAACATCAGAACGGCAGCAAATACGGGTGGTGGTGCGATGTGGGATATCGGCTGTTATCTCGTTAACTTCATGAACGCTGTTATGGGGTCCGCTCCCAAGCGAGTTTACGGAAAAATGCAGCCGCGTGATGGATACGATGAACTTTTTTCGGGCATTCTCGAATATGAATCAGGCGCAACCGCTCATCTCGACTGCGGCTTTCTTGGACCCAGAATGGATGAATTCCAAATCCTCGGTGAAACGGGTTGGACTGAGATTTTAAACCCTATTAAACCCGGGACACATGAAACTTTTAAAATTTACCGTCGCAAAAGCAAAGACGCACGAATCGATACAGAATCATTTACGGTCACTGATTCGATCGATTTTTATTCCAAAGAAATTCAAGAATTTACAAGCGTTGTTCTCGAAGGAAGAAAACCAACCCTGCAAAACTGGGAGTCTGTCGCTGGGGTAAAAACCGCCGAGAGTCTACTCCTGTCGGCCCGCGAAAACCGTCCCGTAGAGATTCCTTAGTTTCTTTCGACTAGAACGATTAAAAGCTGAGAATGTTCGCCTGCATAATCTTTTTCTGCATAAATTCCAATTCGCCCGTAACTCATCTCCCGAAGTTCGACTTTAGAAAAAAGCGATCGATACTTAAGCTGGTCCAAATAGTCGCTTAAAGTTTGCATCGATTTATAGGCAGTCGCATTCGGCGCAAATGAAAAATATCCTGCGCTTGAAATTGAAATATCCGAAATCCGGGGGAAATTATAAAGTCGATCACGGTTTTCGAGTCCTCCATTCATGGACGTATCGAAAACTGTAATTCGTGTAGATGGAAGATGGAGATCCCCTAAAATGGGAATCGTTGTTTTTGACATTTTTTGGGCGCGCGCGGATGGTTTATTTTCTTCCACACACGCAAGATTATGGAGGGGCTCTAGAGTTCTCCCTTTAGCACGCATATTCATTTCAACACGGTACGAAAGTTCTACTTCGTTTTTCGACCGGTAGATCACATCCCGATAGGTGACTGATTCGAGATTATACTTCGCTCGACCCGAGTTTCGGAGTTCAGTAAAATCAATCGCGCGACCGTAAACAAAAACGTCTGAGGCACACGAAGTCTGAACCGCTGTGACTGCTTCAGCAGTGAGTGCTTCCGAATGAGTTTTCGTACTTTTTACTACCGGAACTGGGGCGGTTTCAGTGACGCAACTCAACCCCAAAAGGGCTGCTCCTGAAAATACGGTTAAAGCCGCTGCTCGATAGATGATAGAGAGATGATTTTTCATAATGGCTGAATCCTTTAATATAGACGCAATGCGTTATATTCGGTCTCGAGGCCATTAGCAAGGAAATGTTTTAATTATAACCTTTTGTTTTTATTATGTAATTTAGAGAAGTATCCCGTGGAGAAAGAAACTAGCCACGGTGAAATAGATCACCAATCCCGTCACATCCACCAAGGTGGCAACGAACGGGGCGGACGAAGTAGCCGGGTCAAACCCGATTCGTCTTAAAATAAAGGGGAGCATCGATCCAGCTAGAGACCCCCAGAGGACTACGCCCGTAAGAGCTGCGGCGACTGTAACGGCGATCATTCGAAAATGCTCCCCGTATAAAGTTTCACGCGATGGCCAAGCTAAAATTCGGATCATTCCGATCGTCCCTAGAATCACACCGAGTGAAAGACCCGCCACTAACTCTCGCGCGAAAACACGCCACCAATCACGGAGTCGAACTTCTTGAAGGGCCATTGCTCGAATCACAAGTGAAGTTGCCTGGGACCCCGAGTTTCCGCCTGAAGAAATAATGAGCGGAATGAAAAGCGCAAGAACCACAGCTTGTTCGATTTGTTTTTCATAAAACTGCATCGCTGTAGCGGTCAGCATTTCTCCAATGAAAAGAAAGGTGAGCCATCCAGCACGTTTCCGAATCATTCGGTAGAGACTGATTTGGAGGTATGGCTCGTCGAGAGCCTCGGATCCACCGAGTTTTTGGATATCTTCGGTCGCTTCTTCTTCGACGACTTCAACCACGTCGTCGACGGTAACAATCCCTTTCATCTTTCCTTCGGAATCAATAACGGGAAGAGTGGAGAGACCACACTGAGAAAATTTTCGTCCAACCGCTTCCTGGTCCATATCCTCAGGTAGCGTAATGAGATCAGTGACCATGACTTCACTCACAAGTTTATCGGGAGGTGCGAGGAATAAATCTCGAAATGACATCGCACCAACAAGACGCTGCTCGTGATCTAAAACATAAACATAATGAATCGTTTCGATTTTCGCTTTTGACTGCGCACGGATATACCGTATAGCCACATCGACCGAAACGTCGGGTCGTAGCCGAATAAATCGTGGGTTCATTAAACCCCCGGCATCATCTTCGGCATACGCAAGAAGTGCGACGACTTCTCTCATCGTTGTAATATCGAGGAGTGCAAGCATCTGTGCCCGCTCATCATGAGGAAACTGCTGAATTAAATCGGCAGTATCGTCAGGAGCTAGGAGACGTATCCAGCTTCTTTTTTGGTTGTTTGGTAATTCGTGAATAAGTTCAAACTGATCCGCGGGGCTGAGTAAAAGAAAAAGTTCTTCCGCGTCCTCACGTGGTAACCCATAAAAGGACCCGTGGCGCTGATCACCCGTAAACGATGCCCAACTCTCTTGAAGTTGTTCAATCGTTGGATGTTCCTCTATCGACTTCTCTTTTGGGGAAAGTTCGTCTGATTCCATGTTCTGTGTCGAAAAATTGACGGTCCATCAACATTACTGCTGTAATTAACCTTTCGGCTCTAGCGGTAATTTAATGAACAAGAACTAGATGATCGTGATGGAAAACGTCCAACTATTTGATGGGATGGGACCATCAGTACGGTTCATTGCTCCATCAACCGACATTCTTGGAAAAGCCCATCCAAAACCAAAGCCGAAACCATTTCCATAGACGCCCACTTGGGGCTGATAAGCATCGTGATTCACACCACCACGAATAAAGAGGTCAGACATGAGTGGAAGCTCCATTCCTAATTCATATCCAAAATGGGGATCTGCCTTCTGAGGAACATAATGAGGATCAAAATAGATGAGTAGAATTTTTTGTAAATTGATCTTGGTCGCCAGAATGATTTCTCGTCCTTGGTTCCACTGTCGAACGCTATCCGAGTTAATCGCATTATCAATAATCAGTGCCGACTGGATGGAATCCGTTACCTGTCCCATTGCAGAGATGGTTACATCTTTAGTCGACTCGCGCACTGGGCTTCCAAATAAAAATTTACCTCCGACTCCGACTCCATATTTTTCGAAGATTCTTGTGGCCGCACCCACATGAACCATGTTCCCGTAGGATTTTCGGGTATAACCGAGCCCCGCCTGAAAAGAAGAGTTGGTCCCGTCTTGAACAGAAAGATTCTGATCCCGTCCCTTCGGTTCGGCTCCATCAGGACCGCTAAATTCAGTATGGCTAAAACTTACCGTATAAGAGTTTAAAAACGGCATCATCGCCGGATTCATATAAATTGCGTCGGTTAAAATGGGGCCCGCGTGACCCGCACCACCCAGACCTGCGGTTCGGGGGGACTGATAGTCAGTTGCAAATAAGGATTGAGAAACAAGAAAGCCACAAAAACACACTAAGACGCGACACGGCATTTTATTAAACCTCACTCGCTCACCATAGACGAGAATCGACGACTTCCACAACTCTTTCGCCTCGGGTAGAGTTACGAAGATGAAGATTAGAAAAGCCGTTATTCCTTGTGCGGGACTGGGTACTCGGTTCCTGCCAGCAACTAAGGCGACTCCAAAAGAAATGCTCCCGATCGTCGATATCCCGATGATCCAATATATCGTCGAAGAAGCGGTTCGGGCCGGAATTCAAGATATTGTCTTCATCACAGGAAGAAATAAAGATTCGATCGTCGATCATTTCGACTACGCATACGAAATCGAAGCTGTTTTAGAAAAAAAAGGGAACTCAGAACTCGTTAAGGTATCACGCGACATCGCGAAGCTCTGTAATATTATAACCATTCGCCAAAAAAACCCCATGGGTCTCGGACACGCCGTGCTCTGTGCAGAGCCCGTAATTGGAAACGAGCCTTTCGCGGTTTTACTCGGTGACGACCTCATCGATTCGAAAGTTCCGTGCATTAAACAGCTGATCGAAGTTGCTGAAAAAAATGACGCTTCGGTCGTTGGGGTCATGGAAGTTCCTGAGCGGGAGGTAACCAAATACGGAATTATCGGCGGAGACCGAGTCGATCCAAAAACCACTCGCGTTCGAACGCTCGTTGAGAAACCCTCAGTAAAAGAATCACCTTCTCGACTCGCCATTCCGGGTCGCTATGTTCTTTCTTCATCCATTTTTGAAATTTTGAAAAATACTCCTGCCGGTAAAGGGGGGGAAATCCAACTCACAGATGGATTAAAAATTTTAGCGGAACGAGAAAAATTACTCGCTTACGAATTTGATGGAACTCGCTACGACACTGGGGACCGCATGGGTTACATCGATGCCACTCTTGCATATGCCCTAAAACGTCCCGAACTGAGAGATGATGTAAAAAAACTTCTCGAAAAACATCTCGCTGCACAAGCTGGAGCCCATAAATGAAATTTCTTATTTTAGTCTTAAGCGCTTTAATCTCCTTAAACGCTTTTGCTTACATTCCACCGTCTAGCTTTCAAATCTCTCAACTCGTTAAGAAGCACCGCGGATTAAAATCCTTGAGAATTAAAACTCGAATAACGGGTCCTAATTCTCAAATTCGCGAAATCGGCTATTATGATTCTTCATCGAAAACGTGGCGCGCACGCTTTATCGATTCGAACGATCGAGAAGTCTATGCATTCGAAAGAAAAATGGGTTCAGGAGATAGCGTTGCGAGCCTTCTTCTTTTTGATACGAGTGGTGAAAAACTCATTAACGGACTTAAAACCGCCGGAATCCCTGTCGTTACGGAAGCTGAATTAGCGGCCCTTCCGGGTGAACCCGAGCGAAGGGCCGCAGAAAAAAATTCGATCGGACGGCTCGATAAAAAAGTGGGTTGGATCATGGGTGAAGGCTCACCATCCCTTTGGATTTTAAAGGATGAATTTGTGCCGCTGAAACTTCTTTTCTCGGGAATGGAAGTCCGATTCGAAGAAACTAAAATTAATCGTGATTTTCCTTATCCGCGTGCAATATCAATTTACCGCGGTTCAGATTTTATTCTAAAGGGCGAAGCGATGGAGGTGATGCAAAACCCAGAAATTGCTGACATGAAGGCATTCAAAGTTGAAGGTCTTCCGGCGATTTCTACTGCGCTTCCCAGTGAAGAACGAGCGCTCATTGAGCAATGGGTGCAGTGGATCCGCTAAAGCAGCAAATCATTTCGGTTGCTGTGCCGCGACCGCTGGATTCTTTTTTTTCGTATCTGATTCCAAGTGCATTCACCCAAACCCTAGGTCCTGGTTCATGGGTTAGAATTCCATTCGGAAGATCCACCGTGATAGGGTTTGTTGTCGATGAACCCAAGCCGATTCAGAAAATACCTACTGGCCTTGATCCAGCAAAACTAAAAGAAATCATTGAGGCGGGGGATGACTCCGATAAAATACCAAAAGATGTTTATGATCTTTGTGTATGGGCCGCTCGCTATTATGCTCAGCCGCTCGGAGAATTACTCGCGGCCGCCTGTCCACCCGCATCTCTTGGGCTCCGATCGACAAAGCGAGAAGCAAAAATACTTTCTAGAAACTCAGTCACACAAAGAGAAATCATTCTCAATGACGAGCAAAAAAAAGCGCTCGAAGGAATGGATCGACTTCGTAAGGATGAGACGCAACCCAAAATAGCCCTTCTTCACGGCGTAACGGGAAGCGGAAAAACCGAAGTCTATATCGAACTTGCAAAACGAGTTCTCGCGGAAGGAAAAGGCGTCATTCTTCTTGTTCCAGAAATCGCTCTCACCTCTCAACTTCATGAACGTTTAGAATCAGGTATTGGTGAATCCGTAGCACGATGGCACTCAGCAATGCCCGACGGTCAGAGGCGGGATCAGGGTGCCGCTCTCAGAAACGGAGAAATCCGTGTTGTTGTGGGTGCACGTTCATCTGTATTTGCTCCTGTTAAAAACTTAGGACTCATCCTAGTCGATGAAGAACATGACCCCACCTATAAACAAGAAGATCGAGTTCGTTATCACGCGCGTGACTTATCAATCGTGCGAGGAAAGAATACTGGGGCTTTTATTGTTCTGGGTTCCGCAACACCGAGCCTGGAGTCCAGAGAGAGAGTTCGTGAAGGAAAATACATAAACTTTAAAATAAGTGCTCGATACACCTCGGGTGGAATGCCTACGATCGAACTCATCGATCTCGGTGAAGAAGTTCGAGTCGAAGGAATTCAGGCCATTCTTGCGGAAAAAACAGTGGCGATCATTCGAGAAACCGTCGCTCGCAGTGAACAGGTTATCGTTTTTCTGAACCGAAGAGGTTTCGCCGCATTTCTTCGCTGTGGTGACTGCGGAGAAGTATCTGAATGTCCAAACTGTTCGATCTCTTTAACGGTTCATAAAAAAAGTCGAGAACTTCGGTGCCATGTTTGCGCACATGCGGAAGGTATTCCTGAACTTTGCCAAAAATGCCAAAGCCTCAACCTCGAACCTATCGGGGCCGGAACCGAAAGTCTCGAAGATGAACTTCCAAAAATACTACCGGGTATTCGGATCTTACGTCTCGACAGAGATGCCGTAACCAGTGCAACACGGCTTGAAAAAACTTTAAACTCATTTAGGAACGGTGAAGCGGATATTCTACTTGGAACACAAATGCTCGCTAAAGGGCATGACTTCCCTAGGGTCACTCTCGTTGTTGTGATTCTTGCTGATGCCCTCTTTCGATACCCAGATTTTCGCGCCCCAGAAAGAGCCTTGCAGATCCTATCTCAGGTTTCTGGTCGAGCGGGACGGGGTGAAACTCCGGGTCATGTACTGATACAAACCTTCCAGCCCGATGCTCCCGTTTTAGATGTCCTGATGGGATTACGAACTGAGGAGGACTTCCTTGAAGAAGAACGGGAACTTCGAATCGCTCTCGACTACCCTCCTTATGGGCGAATGGCTCGGCTTCGCATCGAGTCGACCGATCGCAATGAAACGGTCCTTCAATGTGAAAAAATTGCGCTCCATCTCAATAGGCTAAGGGATGAATTCTTAAAGACAGAAAACGAACTTCGATTAGAAATACTCGGTCCATCCGAAGCTTTTTTAGAAAGGGCAAAGGGTATTTATCGCTGGGATCTTCTGATTAAGAGCTCCTCGGTGAAATCACTGAGCCAATTAGTTAACACCGCCAAACAACTCGCTGTTCGAGAAAAGTGGAGTCTGCTTGTCGATGTCGACCCCTACGGGTTAGGATAGATTTCGAATGGCAGAAAAAAGAGAACGGCCTTCGAGAACCATCCTTCGCTCTCGAATCGAAAAACAGCTGAAGCGGCAACAAGAAGAACAGAAGAAAGAGCTTCTGAAGAAAAGGATCGACATTGCCAAAGAAGGCATGCGCCTGATGAAGGCCGGACAGACGATCCAGGCCATTAAAAACTATCAACAATACATCCTGATTCTTGAGTACTGGAAAAAATGTGGTCGGGACGGTCTCTCAATTGATCACTTCGATCGCGCGAAAGACCTTTACGAAATCGTCCTTTTATCTGGAATTTACTGGGACATGTCTAAGCTCTATGACCGCGCGAAAAGTATCGACCAAAAACAGGAACTTAACCTTTGCCTTCAGAAGTATGTCGTTTTCTCAAAGGGAATGCCCTTTCAGACGCTTGCCGGAGAGGCGTTACGTCGTTATCTTGGGAGCGGCCGCTGTAAACACAGGGTCGAATTTAAAAGTACTTATGGTTCACTCACGGGAGATCGTTGTTTTATTGCAACATCTCTTCTCGATGTAACTGAACCCGAAACTATCGTGAGACTTCGTGAATTTAGAGACGACACCTTACGAAGATCAAAAGCAGGGCGTTTATTCACGCGGTACTATTATCGTTATTCGCCCTCGCTAGTAAAAAGGATCGAGACTTTACCGGAATCGTTTAGAAAAAGATTGGGCTCAACGCTTGATCGGTTTTCAAAATTCGTTCAAAGCGAGTAAAGTGACTTTCCGATTCGTAGCGGTCTAAACTCAAACTCAAATGGGGAAAACCTTAACCAGATGGAGAGCCAAATCCAACTCGCACGACCTCGAATTTTTTCTATCGCAATCGTTCCTAAAAATCGGCTGTCATCTGAAAAATCGCGATTATCGCCCATCACAAAAATTCGTCCTTCAGGTACCTCATAGGGACCAAAGCTTTCGGAAACAAAGTTGTTTCTATCTAAGAATGTCCAATGCTCTTGATTATTAAGAATTTCCTTTGAAAGAGCCATTTCGCTTTCGTCGAGTTTGGGGTCCTTTAAAAGTTTGAAAATTTTTTTTGATTCTTCTTCATCCGCAAAAACGGATAAAATGGGTTTTCCGTTAATTAAAAGTTTTCGGTCACGAACCGCAATTTGATCCCCTGGAAGACCCACTACTCGCTTAATGTAGTTAATTTTTGGATTTCGAGGCGATTCAAAAACAATAATATCTCCCACCTTCGGCGCCCCTCGATTTAAAAGAGTTACGGATTCACCAAAATATTCGGAAAAGGGAAGATTAAAGCGGTACGAAAACTTATTCACGAAAACATGATCCCCTATAAGTATTGTGGGAATCATCGATCCAGATGGAATTTTATACGACTCATAAAAGCTAGAGCGAATAAAAAAAACAAGAAAAAGGGCGGCTAAAACTGAAAAAACATGGTCAAAAAGCCAGCGAGCTTTCTTTTCCACTATTTAAGAACAGTCCCAATACGACTCGGTTTAAATGAATTTTTATCCGTATCCTTCATATCAAACCACATCGAAAGCCAAATCACTTCGGCACGACCCGAGATGTTTTCAAAAGGAACAAGTCCCCAAAATCGACTGTCGTTAGAGAAGTCTCGATTATCGCCCATAACAAAAAGATGATTTTCAGGAATTCGCACCGTCTCAAAATTAGTCGTGTATTCATTATTTGAGTCGACTAAAATTTTATGCTCGTGTCCGCCTTCGATTTTTTCTCTAAATAATTTCATATGGTTTTCGCCATATCGAGGGTCGCCAATGTCACTTAATTGAGAACTTTTTTCGTCGCCCCCTGCCTCAACTTGATCGAGGGGCTTTCCATTAATAAATACGATTTTATTTCTAACCTCTACCGTATCTCCAGGAACCCCAATCACTCGCTTGATGTAATGGACATCGGGTTCTTTCGGGTAAAGAAAAACAATAATGTCTCCGTGTTTTGGTGCCTCTCTTTTAATGAGCATGATTGGAGGCCCAAAAAGATCGGAGAACGGGAGTTTGAAACCAAATGCAAACTTATTTACGAAAATGAAATCACCCACATAAAGAGTCGGGATCATTGATCCAGAGGGAATTTTAAAGGGCTCTACAACCGAGGACCGGATTGCAAATACGATCAAGAGGGCCACAGCCAGTTGCCAAATTTGCTCGAGGATATACTTCAGTTTTGTTTGGGCGGGCTGGGTTACCTGGGAAGGGGTAGATGCGGACATAGAATTTCCAATCTTAGGACTAACAGTCTCTTTCGAGTCGCTCATGATTCGCCTACAATATCTAATATAGGACCATCAGGAAAGACATGAAGAC
>JBGSHQ010000349.1:0-6091 GCA_041752095.1 Bdellovibrionia bacterium | reverse complement strand
ATGGGGACGCGATAGCTTCGCTTCTTGAGAAAAGAAATATCGAAGAAGCGTCGAAGAAATATCCCGCTTGGAATGGTTTACTCGAAGACTGGAGTAAACGATTAGTCTGGGGGATTCAGCTTCATGAAGAATCACTTAGGGAGCGATTTACCGAATCTCAAGCAAGTGTCGCTAAACTTCGGACCGGGCTTGAGCTTATTCTGCTCGTCGTTGTGGCGCTTTCGCTTCTCATGCTCTGGGTAGGAGAGCGAGCACTCAGACCGCTCGATGAGCTTACGCGTCTGGTTCGCTCGATTACTGAGCGGGGACTTCAACGTGGGGATAAAGATTCGCTCCCTGAAATCGCGATGAACCGTGATGACGAGGTGAGTGCGCTTGCTCGCGAGTTTCACCGGATGGCGACCCAGCTCCTCGAGTGGGAAAAAGTCGTCGATGGCCAGAAGCGTGTTCTCGCAGATCAGAACCAACTTTTAAAAGATAAGGTCGATCTCCAAGAAAAGTTAAAAGAGATCGAACACCTTGCTGCGGTCGGACGTTTATCCGCTCAGGTTGCGCATGAAGTTCGAAATCCACTGCATGCAATCGGTTTAGAGGCAGAACTTGCTTTAGAGACGGCTTCGGCAGCAGCGAGTTTAGCCCCGACTAAGGAAAATGCGTCGGTTCGGTCTGCACTTCAGGCGATTCTAGCTTCGGTGGATCGGTTAGAAAAAATTACGGAAAATTACTTACGGTTATCGCGGATGGGTTCCGGCGAACGAAAAGAAGTCGAACTCGCAGTCCTTCTCGATAATGTGCTTGCGACCTACGCGACGGCGATCGAAAAAGCGATTCGTGAGCGGGGTGTGCAGATAAACTGGAAGTCAGAAACCTCGGCACCTCTGAAGGTGCGAATCGATGGGACCACATTCGAGCAGGCGATTGGAAATTTACTTCAGAACGCGCTTCAGGCGGGAGGAGATCAGATTTCGTTTCTCATGGGACAGACGGAAAGTGGACGGGTCTTTATTCGGATCGAAGATAACGGACCCGGTGTTTCTGAATCGGTTCGTGAAAAACTTTTCACTCCGTTTTCAACGACAAAGGCACAGGGCACGGGCCTGGGTCTGAGTTTTGTGAAAAAGGTCGCAGAGGAAAGTGGTGGCGAAGTTCGATTCTTAGAAAAGACTACGCTTGGGGGGGCGGGATTTATTATACTGCTGCCTGAGGCGAGTGAAGCGGTCGGTATCGATATACCTCCGTCGGGAGTCGAGCCTCCGGCTTTTAAACACGCGGTTTTCAGTGATAGTATGAATGTCGGTGGCGCTTCATGATTAAAATTCTACTCGTCGATGACGACACTCAGTCTTTAGAGAGCACGCGGAAAATTCTTGAGCACGCTGGTTATGAAGTCGAGACTGCGACGGATGGTCAGGCAGCGATCGACCGTGTTCGAGCGGAAGCGAGTTCTCTGGGTGCGTCCGTTAGTTTAGAAGCGCGTCCGATTAGTCTTGTGATCTCTGATGTTCGTATGCCGCGGATGACGGGTTTAGAATTTTTACGGGCGCTTCGCCATTCGGGTAAAACGATTCCGGTTGTTCTCATGACTGCCTATGGCCGGGTCGAAGACGCCGTCTGGGCGATGAAACTTGGCGCGGTTGATTTTTTAACGAAGCCTTTTAAGCGAGCGGCGCTATTAGAGTCAGTCGAAGCAGCGTTAAAGCGTGTGGCTGCTGGTCGTTTGGCGCTAGTTACTGAAGGAAGTGGAAAAGGTTCGCATTCCTCTTCCAGAAACTCTGCCGATTCGGCTGGAAAACTGGGCTCTAAGCGTATCGCGGGCAGGTCCCTTCAGGCCGAGCGTTTACGTGCATGGATCGATCAGGTGGGCGCAACGACCGCGACTGTTCTTATTCAGGGAGAGAGCGGGACTGGGAAAGAGCAGGTTGCTCGTGCTCTGCATGAGACTTCTTCTCGTTCGTCTGGTCCGTTCATGGCGATCAACTGCGCTGCTCTTCCAGAAAATTTACTTGAAAGTGAGCTCTTTGGTTATGAAAAGGGTGCGTTCACCGGAGCTGTCGGCGCGAAGGTTGGACTTTTTGAGGCTGCGAATGGTGGAACTCTATTTTTAGATGAGATCGGCGATCTCGCACTCCCACTCCAAGCAAAACTCTTACGCGTTCTCCAGGAAAGTGAAGTCCGCCGAATTGGTTCGTCGGTTTCTAGGAGAATCGATGTGCGAGTGGTTTCAGCGACGCATCAGCCTTTAAAAATGCTCGTTTCGGAATCTCGGTTTCGTCAGGATTTATTATTTCGTTTAGAGGTTGTCTCGATCGATCTGCCGCCGCTTCGTGCGCGGTTAGAAGACCTGCCTGATTTCGTGTTGTTGTTCACTCGTGAAGCGAGCGAACGGCATGGGAAGTCTGTCGTGGCAGTCAGTCCCGAAGCGTTCGAAATTTTATCCCGCTACGCATGGCCTGGAAATATTCGCGAACTTCAGAACGCGATCGAGCGCGCGGTGATTTTTGCTTCTTCGGCGATTATTCAGCCCCAGGATTTACCACCGCATGTTTTAGAGCTTGCGGGTAAGGGGCTTGGGCTTGAGGCTTCTCCGCATCTGATTTCGATTCCTGTGGGAACTACGCTTCGTGAGATCGAAGAGATCATGATTCGTAGGACGTTAGAGCTTACCCAAGGGGATAAAAATCTTACCGCGAAACTCCTCGGAATTAATTCGCGTACGATTTACCGGAAGCTTAAGGAAGACGGGGCGGAGTCGGATGGAGCGGATGCGGCTGGTCCTGGGCCTGAGGCTGGGGTTTGAAGAATTTAATGAGTATCGGCGGAAAATGGGCAAGAAATGCCAGTTTTTATGGACTCTGAAATCTAATAAAATGAACGGATGAATAAAACTATTTTAGTATTAGCCATCTTGCTGATCTCCTTTGTAGGGTGTGGATCCGAAGAAATTTCACGTCCGATTGTAAGTGGATACGATGAATTTGGCAGTTACCAGGTAACTGAGGGGCTTCTGAAGTCAGAGGCCTGCCCGGCTATCGGATCGTTATTTACAGATCTTTGCCTCGATTCGAATGCTCAAAGTATCAAGACTAAGGGATGTGCAAACCTTTGTTCGGTGAACGTGGTCGCCGGCGGATCTTAAATCCCTAGCCAGCTATTTATCTCTTGAGATATTTAATCAACGTTTTTACTTATACGCGTTGCTTCGTTCTGCGCCGGAAGTCGATGCTCGTCATGCGAGGGCAGCGCCTTAGGCTGGGGTTTAAGGCGTTTTAGTTTAATCCACTTCTGTTAACCAAAATGGTAAATGCATCAACCGGGAATGAATCTTTTTCATTAAGGCCGTCAAAAAAATACTGATTGAGCAGTGTACAGGGTTCAACGCTCTTTACCGAGAAGTAAGCATGATCTTCTTAAGAGGATACTCGGTCGTTGGATTGCTTCTGATTCCTTTTCTTGCGCTCGCAAGCCCTGGGATCGACGATAGATGCCCCCTGATCCTTGAATCTGAACCCGAGCTTTATCCCTCTGATGCCGTAAAAACTGCCCAGAATGATTTCGAAAGCGAGAAAGCGAATATCAAAGAAGATTACTTAGGTTCATTGAGTGAGGGTATAGGTGACGGTTATCATCCGGTTGAACGAAAAATGCCGCTCTTTCTCTCTGGAGAAAATGGCCGCGAGAAACTCGAAGTGGTTAGAATCGTGCTTAGTAATGCTTGGACGTTGCAAACTCTTAAGGACTACCTCCAGGTAATGGATAAAATGCCTTCTCTAAAATTAATGGTCGTTTTTCCAGAAGATCTAAAAAAAGAAGTGAACGAATACCTAGGAAAAGTTTCGAAATCGATTCGAAATCGAGTGAATTTAAAACAGATGGATCGTGTTAGAGGCGGCTCAGAATGGACGCAGGATGGATCAAAGCCTCTTATTTCCAGCGCCCGACCTCCCTTGCATCCACCGGACATCCCCGAAAAATTTATCGCGAAGTCTTGGATGAGTTTCAGAAAGCTGATTTTTTATCCATCGAGGACTCTACCTTCATTTTTGAGGGGGGGAATGTGATCATCGGTGATCGACACATCTTCACGGGCACCAGCACAGCCGATAAAATGATGGAGAAATATAATATCACTCGCACTAACGCGCTAAAAATTATGGAAGCGGAATGGGGAAGGCCAGTAATCGAAATCGGCGTACCCGAAATCACCGGAAATAAGGGAGTACAGTTAGATTTCCATATCGACCTCACAATGACCGTCGTCTACAGTCCCGTTAAAAAGAAGGAAGTCATTCTTCTAGGTTCTGTTCAAAAATTTTTCGACCATGTCTCACTTATCTCACCTAAGGATTTCCGAAGTAAAACAGAACGCCAGGTACTTAAGACACTTAAGAAAAGTATGAAAGACCTTGGGCTCCGTGAAAAGCGATTGGAAGCGATCGAGAAGAAACTTCAAGCTCAGGGCTACGAAGTGATCCGCATTCCTTATTTCAACGATGAGAAGATCCCGCTCATTAATTATAACAATGTCGTGCTCTCGGAAGGACAAGTTATTTTCCCGTTAAATGGCTTTCGAAAATTAGATATTGAAATGAAAGCACTCTTTAATAGCCTGGGTTATGAGACCCTTCCAGTGCGCGTCGTTCAAAGGTCATTTCAATTTCAAGGCGGCATTCGATGCTTGAGCGAGACTTTTCGGAAAAATCGCGTGACCATTCCACATTGACCCGTATTTTATTTTCTAAATTTGACGAGCACGGCGCTCCAATCGGTAAGGAAAAGACTGTATTTTGATTGTAAAGAAGAGGACTCACTTAGTTTATGGTCTCCGATTCTATTGCGACAATAAAATGACGAATGCATGTGCCTAGTTCTCCTACCTGCTGTATGGCATTATTATGGGGAGATGAGACTACAACTCGCCATGAAAATTTTTCCACGATTTTTATTCGCGCTCAGTCTGTTTCTATCTTCGAGCAGCGAAGCTGGATGGCTTTGTAGACTTTTTCTCCGAAATACGAACGACTCTGCCGTAATATTACGCGGACTTTGGGGAGAGTCGTTTTTTACAGATCCGATGACGCATGATCCTCGGAACTACCATTATTCTGTTCATGGTCTAATTCCTAGAATTCCATCGGGTACGGATAAAATCACGGAAACTACTTTATCGATAAAGGCGTTACGCGACCGCTTTGATGATTTTTCAAAACGAAATTTGATCTCCACATCCGTCATTACTCAGGAGCAGAGCAAGACTTATGGTGATTATGGATTCGTTCTGGCTCCGCCTACGAAATCTCAGGTTCTTCTCACTTCCGATAGCGACGCAGTCACCCCTTATAGTGGGGACTTTTCGATTTACGAAGACACCCGGAAATTGAAAGAAGAGATTGTAAACAAATATAAGGGTCAGAAGATCTTAGGACCGGAGAATGTAATCCGAAAAATGAAAAACCCTAAGGAACTTACCTACAACGAGGTTTTGCTTGCCGGGGTTGCTTTCGGAGAATCCCCGCCGGCGATTATCGGTGTTTTTTATGCTTCTGGGAGGCATGGACTTAAAGTCGAACCCAGTCTCCTCGAAGAGCTTAGAAAATTTTCTACGGAAAAAGGGCTTCCTCTTATTTCGATTCAACATTGGTACTAAATCCCTACTCAGCTGTTTATCTCTTGAGATATTTAATCAACGTTTTTACTCAAACGCACTGCTTCGTCCGGCGCAGAACGAAGCAGCGCGTTTGAGTTAATTAATCATCGAAAGTTTTCCCGTTTCCAGTCGATGATGTGCAGAACAAAGTAAACGCAGATTCTCTGCTGTCGTATCTCCGCCCATAGAAAATGGAACGGCATGATCGTATTCTATGGCGTGAGTCGACCCACAGTTTCTTCCCGTTTTTCGGTCGCGAAAGACGCATTTTCCATCGTCTCTTTTGTAAACGGCTGCCTTCACGCGTGCCGGAATGGTTCGACTCCGTTTTGGAGGAAGAAATGTTATCGAATTTTCTCTACTGGATTCGGTCTTGGGTTCGGGGCGCTTTATTCCAACTTTATGACGCCTTGATTCGTTCTGCGCCGGAGTGAGTTTTTTTAGCGC
>JBGSHQ010000348.1:0-4380 GCA_041752095.1 Bdellovibrionia bacterium | reverse complement strand
ACTTGCTGCAATCGCTCGAAGCCCAAAACCCGACTGGATCATTATTGACGAAATCCAAAAAAATCCTGAACTTCTCGATGTCGTTCATCGACTCATCGAGCGACATAAAATTAAATTTGCGCTCACAGGATCAAGTTCTCGAAAATTAAAACGGGGAGGCGCGAATCTTCTCGCTGGAAGAGCTTTTGTTTATAATCTTTTCCCACTTACGGTCGAAGAACTCGGTAAGCATTTCGATCTAAAAGAAACGTTGGAATGGGGTTCACTCCCTAAGTCACTTGAGTTTGAAAAAAATTCGGACAGAGAGCTCTATCTACGTTCGTACACCCTTACTTATTTAAAAGAAGAAATTCAAGCTGAACAGATTCTACGAAAAATTAAGCCCTTTAGAATTTTTTTAGAAGTTGCGGCTCAGTGTAACGGAAAAATCATTAATTACACTCGAATCGGCGATGAAATTGGTGTCGACACTAAAACTGTCCAAAACTATTTTTCCATTTTAGAGGACACCTGGATTGGAACAGTGATTCCGGCATTCCACCTCTCGCTTCGTAAGCGTCAAAGACTCAGTCCTAAATTTTATTTCATGGATATCGGAGTTAAGCGTACGCTCGATAACTCGATCGGAACCGAATTAACTCCTGGAACTTCTTTATATGGTGAAATATTCGAATCATTTTTAGTGAATGAAATCATCAGGCTTAATCATTACCGAAATCGTAACTACGAACTCAGCTACCTTCAGGTACAAAACGGTGGAGAAATAGACCTCATTCTACGAAAAGGCAAAAAAACGATCGCTGTCGAGATTAAATCGACATCCAAAAAGGATCGCCGAGAAATTCATACCCTTGAACGATTGGCTTCTGATGTTCCAGGCATTCAATCTATTTTCTATCTCTCACAGGATAAAGTACGAGAAAAAATCGGCGCCGTTGACTGTATTCACTGGAGAACCTTTTTAGACGAGTTCTAAACCGCTCTACTTCATTCCCCAGAAATCCACACGACCTGAATCAGTGGAGTAAACGCTCCGAACGATCTTCACTTTACCCTCACTCACACCGCGCGAAATCACTCGGCTTCTTACCATCAGCTGCTCAGTGACTGCATCGACGTTCGACATCACGGGCTGACGGATCTTCGGGTCTGAAGGCGAAACACTCGCAAGTGTTCTACCCTGCTCTAGCTTTAAGTTCGGACGAATCGCGCCGACTAACCAGTCGAGATCTGTGCTGCCAGAACTCACTTTCGGTTTTGCATCGAGGGCGAGCTTCACAGCGCCACACGACTCATGCCCCATCACGACGACTAACTTCACACCCAGGTGAAGAATTGCGTGCTCGATGGCCGCCACCTGCGCAGAACCTAAAACATGTCCGGGAACCTGAATCGAAACGATCTCGCCACTCGCTTGGTCGAAAACGCTTTCAGGCGATACTTGAGCATCACTGCACGAGAGGATTACGGTCGATGCCTTCTGTGCTCGTCGGCCACCATTTCGTGCGTTCCCACCTGAAAATCGCTCGTTACCGCGAATGAGGTTTGAAAATGCTCCTTCGGGCGTCGATACCGAGGTATCGAGAGGCACGATGGGATTAACCGGAATGGGTTTGGTAGAGAGTTCTGCACTCGTCTGAGCCACTAAAGCCTGAGACGCTAAATCGCGACCCTTTATGGGTGCAGGAGCTGAAACGAGTTCACCGGAAGCTTCGAAAGCACCTGATGCCAGGCTTTCATACTGCCCAGGATCCGAGAATAGACCCTTCTTTTCCCCAGCGTGACTCATTACCGCCGCGATTCCTAAAGTGACCGCAATCGTTATTACAGCTCGGGTTAAGCTACTTCGATTTTTTTCATTTAAGCGCATTTCACCGTCTCCATAATGGAATATCGGCAAAACTCTATAATATCTTTAAAGCGTCAACCTGCTGACGACTGTCGGAAGGCAAAGAGCTTAAAAAGGCAGACTGACCCCAACGGTTACGAGTTCATGGCTAAACTCGAAACGAAGATCCACCGTACTGAGCGCATAAAAAGCTCCAACGCCGAAACGCGGATGAAGCGCAAATCGATCAGCATACTGATTCGAAGCAAAGTTACCGCCGACCCCACCTATCGCAAAAAGAGTCCAGTTCGCATCTTTTACAAAATCCCAACGAAGATGGGTCGAATACATCCAGAAAGTCGTACCCGAAGCGAAAGTAGGGCCAAACTCTAATTCTAAAAAGACCGGATTCACAATGTCGGGAATGAATCCATCCTTCACGATTTTTGCGGCTGCATTTCCAATAAAGGAAAATCCTGCGCGGGTATCGATGATTCCAAGCCCCCCACCGAACCCGAGAGTAAACTGATTCGTTGGCTTATACGTTTTATAATCACTGTCTGCGAGTTGGGTCACTGGCGCAGCATGAGCGGCTTGGAACGTAAAACTGGAAACAACGGCCAACAGTAATAGAATTTTTTTCATAGGTCTTACGCTATCCGAGCTTTTCCCATCGCCCAATTAAATTTTTAAGAACGGCCGCCGTAGCGCCCCAAATTCGATGCCCATCCAGATTAAAAACGTCCATCGGAACCGCTCTAGTCTTGCCTTCTAAGGTAATCTCTCTCGTTTCGGTCGAATAAACCCCTTCGGCCCTCAGTCGTGAAAGGGGGCACCAAAACCAGATATCGATTTCATCGGGATTAGGCCTGATTTCGATTTGGTTCAGGGGGAGTTCTAGAAGCCCAAGAACTGGGGTGATCTGGAAACCGGTGGGTGTCCAAAGCATCGGTAAGGTACCGAGTGTGAGAACTGATTCGGGTCTCACACCCACTTCTTCATGGGCTTCACGAAGTGCGGTATCGACCGAGGTCGTATCCTCCGGATCCTGAACACCACCAGGAAAAGCGTACTGTCCCTGATGAGTTTCGAGATTTGCGCCTCGCCGAGTAATCAGAATTTCTAACTCAGAAATTCCCATACCTTCACTTAAACCTAATAAAACTAAAACCGAAGCTGGAGTCCCTGAAGAAGGAGATCGAAAAGGATAAGGATGATCGAGTCTGGCGATCTCCTGTAAACGGTCAGATAATGATTTTATGAGCGGAGCAGGGTGTTTCACTTCGGAGAATTTCCACTCCCTTTTAGATCAATTCCATAAATTTTTGCTTTTCGGTAAAGAGTTGCGCGATCGATTCCTAAAATTTCGCTCGCACGCGACTTATTAAAACCTGTTTCTTCAAGCACCTTTAAAATGTGTGCCTTCTCCACAGTTTCTAGCGATACTCCAGGCATTCCGCCTGTAACGTGCGTCCTTCCTAAATCAGGGAAGTCTTCAGCTTCAAGCACCGTTCCAGCGGATAATGCTACGGCACGTTCGATCACTCTTTCGAGTTCACGCACATTCCCAGGCCATGTGTACGACTTTAATTTTTCCATGGCCGCATCACTCAGGTGTGAAATTCGTTTCGAATTTTTTTCAGAAAACTTCTGGAGAAAAGCATTCATTAAATCAGGCAAATCCTCCATTCGAGTTCTGAGGGGTGGCATGTCTAGGGCAATAATATTTAAAAGATCGAGAAGTGATGCTTTTACCGATCCCGACTTTAGGATCTCACACTGAGTTTCGCGCGAAGTCGTTATCCATCGTAATTCCAATTTTTCAACTTCTGCTCTCTCAATCAGCCTCAGAAGTTTAGACTGATCAGCTGTATTAAATCCCATCAACTCTTCGATCAAAATCGTTCCACCGATGAAGGTGGGGAGTTTTTTCTCTAATGCATCTATTTCTTCATTTGAGGAGATCACTACGTAAGGTTTACCCTTTCGTGTTCCATTTTCATGAATCGATCTGGAAACGAGTGCTTTACCCGTTCCAGGTTCGCCTGAGATGAAAACACTGCTCGAAGTTAAACTGGCTCGCGCAATCGTTCGATAAACTTCCACTATTTTAGGCGAACGGCCGATGAGTGTTGGACCGAGACTGGTTGCCGATTTACTGATAGAGGAAGAAGGCGACGTAGCAGTTCTTAGGTACTCCACATGCTTACGCGCCCGAGCGACTAACGACCTGAGATCCGCGATTTGAAATGGTTTAGAAATATAATCAAACGCTCCTTCACGAAGAGCATCGAGAGCGCCCTCCATCGAACCAAATCCGGTCATGAGCATTACAACCGAGGGGGGTGGTAGACGCCGCTGAATATCGCGAAGGAGATCGAATCCCGTTTTTTCTTTCATACGCACATCCGTTAAAACGAGTGGAAAATCTTCGTCAGAAATCATTTTTAAAGCCTGTTCACCGCTATCGGCAAGCTGAACTAAATAACCCTCTTTTTTAAGGACCTCCGCGAGAAGATCACGAGAAACGGGATCATCATCGACGACTAGAA
>JBGSHQ010000347.1:0-2182 GCA_041752095.1 Bdellovibrionia bacterium | reverse complement strand
GAACCCCCTATTATATAGCGTCTGCGCTTATCGCGGTGGGTATCTTTCCTAAGCCAATTGCGGCTCTAGCGATCACATTTTTAGCGGTTGGGGACCCTGTAGCCTCCCTTTTTGGGATACTTTACGGGGACAGGTCGCTCCGATTTTCAAACGGAAAGTCTCTTATTGGGACACTCGCTGGGATGGTCGTTTGTGGGGCGGTAGCGTTTCTTTTTCTCCAGTTTATGAACCAGACCCAGTTTTTAGAACTCAATGTCGACCACCTGATTATTCTCTCGGTGATTGGTGGGATAGCGGGCGGGGGGGCAGAGCTTCTACCCATGGAAGTGGATGATAATTTTGTGATTCCGGTCGTCTCTGGGTTCTTTGTTTGGCTTGCCTTCATTGTGATGGGGATCACCACTGTTCAGTGAGTCCGGTGACGAAAAATGGCTGGCAATGCCGCAATGCGGCGTCATTCTGGCTCTGGTTTGTAAATTTTACTCGCTCTGCGTCATAAGCCCTTCTCTTTCGGTCCGCTAAGTCATTGATATTATAGTAGTGGATCTTTACGCTTTATGGCGTGAGCGTTGCAAATAGCCCTACCGGGGGTTTCTCAAATTGAATAACAGACTTTTATACTCTGTATTGATGATCGTTCTACTTTCTGTCTTCGGTATGGACTCTGTGCTTGCGTCGATCCCGCGCCCGGCGTGGTCGGCGAAGACCTGCGTGAAGCAGTCTGAAAACGGATCGTACCTTTCTAAAGTAGAGCCCCTTAAAAAAGAGACTCTGAATGATCTCGTCTTCTTAGATGCGGGCGATAATCAAGCGATGCGGACTGAATTTGAAAAAAGGGTCGATGCGGATGCAAGCCGTGATCATGCGGGACTGACTGAGCAAGGCGAGGACATTTCCCGTTTCCAAGCATTTAAGGATCTTGCAAATCGTGCAGTGGATAGTGTTACGCAGCTTCGATTACGAATCGAAGGGGATAATATTGCTCGGGCTGCAGTTCGCGCCACAGAGAATTCACCCATTCGCCAACCCGTCGCCGTCGCAGTTTTGGCCGCTTCTTTATATTCAGGTCGTGCAATGAATTTCAAAGTGGGTAATTCGGTCCATATGCGATCAACCACTGCTCTTAAGGATCGATCCGCTTCACTCTCAATGCATCTTCCCGCTTCTGGGATTACTAGCTCTGTTGGATACACACCTGAAAGCCAGTTGAATGCCCAGCTCTCGAAAAATATTTCTGACCGTGTTTCTGCTGTAGTGAATTCTGCAAATCAAGGAACAGCCCAGCTCAACTATTCAGTGAGTTTCTAACGGGGTTCGAACTCAACAATCGTTGCACCCGCGCCACCACCCCCGGCGCCGCCATCGCGGTATTCCTTAATGTAAGGAAGGGATTTCAAGAGTGCTCGCGTTCCTTCGCGAATCGCTCCCGTGCCCACACCGTGGACGATCGTTACGATTCCGCGAGCGCCTGAACGAAAGGCAACATCGAGATACGCTTCAAGCTGGGACATCGCCTCTTCAAATCGGATCCCCCGAAGGTCGATTTTTTCTTCAGGTGCATCGGGGCGATCGATGTGGGTACTTCGTTTTCCACCCGGTCTGGGTTTCGTTGCACTTAAGGCTTTTGCTTCGAGCTCGTTCGCTTTTTCGACGTCATCGATAGATAGGTTCATCTGAAGTGCACCCATCTGCACCCGCACTTTATTCCCGTCGACAGCGATAATCTGAGCGAGATTTTTCCACTTAGGTACGCGTACGGTTTCACCCGGAATGAAGTTTTTCGAAGAATCGGTTTCAGGTTTCTGCGCAGCAAGAGTCGCAGCGATTTCTGGAGCTTCTTCGCGGAGCGCAAGTTCGATTCTCTCGGCTGCGTCGGAAAATGAGGTATTCAGGGTACCCCGCGTTTCGTCGACCTCGCGACGAGATTTCGCCTCGTCGAGCTTTTTTACTTTCGCCCGGACTTCATCCTGGGCTCCATCAAGAATGTTTCTCAGTTTTAAACGGGTGCGTTCAAGAAGTTCGCTCACATTTTTTTCGGTGCGTTCAGTCCACTCACGTTTTAAAATTTCAGCTTCATCGCGAAGGCGATTCGCCTGTTTGCGAGCCGCTTCCAGCTCCGAAGCATCTTTTTCAAGGCGAGCAAGCATTGTTTCGAATCGGTTATGTTCGGAGCTCAGGTAAC
>JBGSHQ010000346.1:0-3128 GCA_041752095.1 Bdellovibrionia bacterium | reverse complement strand
TGGAAAAATCGGGTTCGAAAGTAGACCGAATGTCGGAACGGTTTTTTGGTTTGAAATAGACGTGAAAAAAGGAAATGTAAAACTAGCAAATTTTGGAAAAAAGATCGCCACCAAGTTTGAGGTAAACGGCAATTGGGGTCAGGGTAAACGTATTCTCGTTGCAGAAGACAATCAAATTAACCAAAGGGTCATTGGAGAATTCCTGAAAAGGGCCGGGTTAAAATACCACATTGTGAACCATGGCAATGAGGTTTTAAATGCGCTTCGAGAATCGCACTTCGACCTCATCCTCATGGACTGTCAGATGCCAGAACTCGATGGATATGAAACGAGTAAAATTATTCGAGCAAGTCACGTACTCGATTATTGTAATATACCGATTGTTGCACTCACAGCGAACGCAGCTAAAACGGATGCGGAGAAATGCAAAGCGTGTGGGATGAATGACTATCTCACAAAACCCGTGGAGCCAAAGACGCTCTACGACTGTCTCGAAAAGTACCTAAGTCCAATCCGTGCTGAAAGCATAGATCAGAATACGATTCAGGAACTCACCCAGCTTGAGTCAGAGGGCGATGCGGGATTTTTAGTCGAGCTCATAGGAATATTCATGAAAACAAGCCCTGAAAAAATCGAAAAAATTGATGCTCTCATCGATGAAAACCGAATTAAAGAAGCTGGAAAAATCGCTCATTCTCTAAAATCAAGTGCACACACTCTAGGCGCCACCCATCTTGCAAAACTCTGCCAAGAATTTGAAAATCTTTCCGCTACGAACCTGAATAAAGAAACAGCGACTCAACTCGCACACGTCTTAAGAGATGAACTCGAAAACGTGAAAACCGCTTTAACAAAAGTCGAAAAAGATTCGCTAAATAAAGCAGCATAAAAGGATACGATCATGGCTTCGACCAGTCTTTCAGATAAAAAAATTATGCTCATCGACGACGACGACGTCGTTCGAATGTTGCTGAAACGGGTTCTTACGACTGCAGGATGCTCTGTCGAATCCTGCGCAGGAGTAAAAGACGCTCTAACGACACTCGTTCAGTCTCGCCCAAACCTGATCATTCTCGATCTGAACATGCCTGAACGAGATGGGTATGATTTCTTAAAAATCCGACAAAAAACTAAAGCTTTATCAGCAATACCCGTCATCGTCCTCAGTGGAACGAAGAGCGCAGTCGACGTACAACGCGCTCTAGAATATGGCGCTGACCAGTTTATCGAAAAACCGTTCGAAAGCTGGGTCGTTATTCAGAAAATTAAGTATATTTTCTATAAGGCTGAAAGTTCGTTTTATACTTTCCCACCCACTGAAGCTCCAAACGTATTGGCTGAGATTCAAAGTGAAATTGTCGAAAGTGCTCCCGGTCAGCTTAAAGTCGATAGCCAAGTTCGATTTCGAGCTGGAAAACCGATTAACCTTTATTCTGAATCTTTTTTGAAAATTGATTCAAAACCTCTCATATGCCGAGTTGAAAATAAATTTGTTGAAATGCAGCAAGGTTTTTTTAGGGCCATTCTCAGTCCGACTGGATTTGATACCGAAGAGAAAAAAGTATTCGATAACTGGCAGAGGAGCCTCCTTAAATGAGTAAACCCCTAGTTTATTTTATCGATGACGACGAGGCCCTGACGAAGGTGATTGAACGTAGGTTTATTGCCTTTGGTTGCGATGTTCGTTCATTCGACCATCCTGATAAACTCATTTCTGAGTACAGGACGAAGATTCCAGCTCTTATTTTAGTCGATCTGAATCTCGGTGAATCTTTAACCGGTTTCGATCTAATACGTTTTCTTCGGAAAGACCTTAAAGCAGATATTCCGATCCTCATCCTTTCGGGCGAGTCCGACCGGAAGCAAGTAGCACATGGGCTTGAAATGGGTGCTAATGATTTTATCATTAAGCCTCCACTCCGGCTTGAGTTTGAAGAAACGATCGCCCAGTATATCAGCGCCGAAAACCTACCTGAGCCCATTCAAGCTAATTTTGCTCCCGTGAACTCGACACACGCGCATGCGAAGGTCACCTTTCCTCTTTCGATAGTAGAACTCCATCCCACCGGGTTAACTCTCCTCTCGGATCATCTGATTAAAAAGGGTGCGAGCTTTTATTTGCAGGGTCCTGAAATTCGTACCATTGCCCCTAGTTTCGATCGACTTTTTGTGATCGTGATCAGTTCAGCAACACGAAGAACACCCGGAAGTGATCTTTACGAAATATTTGTCGAAGTGAGTGGAAGCCAAGAGCAAGCGCTCAAGGAAATGAATGACTTTATTTATAAAAAGACGATCGCTTCGACTACAACTTAATTTCAGTACGAATTTCACGACCATCGACTAAAGAGGTTCCCACGAACTCTACCTTCTCGACTGATGGGATGACAGAGCCCTTCATCTTCAGGTGAACGAACTTCATATTCATTTCAGGGCCCGACGCCGGTTTATAGGTCGCGAGTTGGCATCCCGTTTTAGAATCTGTTTTTAGCTGAAAAGCGACACTCAAAACTGAAACGATGGAGAACGAGCCTTTCGCAGTAGAAGACATCCGAATTCCGTAAGCACGACGCTTTTCCATCGCGGTGAGATCTTCCCATTTACCTGGACCTTTTTCGATCATCTCCCATTTTGCTGCTACAGGATTCAGAGCATCGGCGGGATTCGTGGTGTACCAAACACGATTTCGGTTCGTCGTTCGGTCGAGAATCATGAGCGGCGGGCAAGCCGCCTGTGCGGTGAACTGAGTTAGAAAAAGGCCGATAAAAACGAGAATTGAGTTTTTCATAGGGCGAAATATACCTCATTTATTTAAATTGACGACTCTTTTTTACGCTTTGCAGCATTTTTATAAAACTCTTTAATATTAATTACTTATCTCCTGATTGAATCGATTTTTTCAGACAGTGCCCGAGCCCCATTCGTGAGCGTTCTCTCCTGCGTTTCGTAGTTCACATGATAAAGCCCAAACCGTGGTCCGAAACCTTTGATCCATTCAAAATTATCCATGAGCGACCAGTAGTAATATCCACGGATATCCACTCCCCGCTCAATCGCATGCTCGAGCTCGAGTAAATGAAGTCGGATATACTCACCTCGGTGAGCGTCTTCTCGGTCGGCAATCCCGT
>JBGSHQ010000345.1:0-15639 GCA_041752095.1 Bdellovibrionia bacterium | reverse complement strand
AGACCGTGGGTCGACGAACTGCTGAGAAAGAAAAAGCAGTCGGTATCGCCACCCAATTAGCCCACCAGGAAATTACTGAACAGCAACGAACCACAAAAGAAAAAGAAATGGCCGTTGTTAAAGTCGCAGAAGTAAAACAGGCAGAAATCACAAAAGAAGTAACAGTGGTTCAGGCTCAGCAGCAGAAAGAAACAGCAGTCATCCGCGCTGAAGGTGAAAGACAGCAGACGGTTCTTATTGCTGAGGGTAAACTTGAAGAGCAAAAACGATATGCCGAAGGGATAACCGTAACGGGTGCAGCCCAAGCCGAAGCAAAAAAACTAATGGAGCTTGCTCCCGTTCAAGCCCAAATCGCTCTTGCGCAGGAAATCGGCGATAATAAAGGATATCAAGAATACTTAGTTACAATCCGCCAAGTCGAAGCAAACGAAAAAATTGGTATTGAGCAGTCTCAGGCTCTAAAAGCTGCAGATGTAAAAATTATTACGAATGCCGGCGATCCAGTCTCAGGAATGGGATCCGTCATGGATCTTTTTAGTTCTAAAGGCGGAACACATGTAGCGGGAATGCTCGAAGCCTTAGCTCAGTCGAAAAACGGTAAAGCCCTTTTAGATAAGCTAGGCGTTAAGGGTTCTGAGTCGCCTCAGGCTTAATCGGTGGTGGACTTGTTTTCCAATTTTACCGAGGTATAAAGATTTCACGACAGAAGGTAAGACCCTTGGTATCTGGAGCATGAAATGACCAAACCGGAAGATGTATCCGACATCCTGAGTTATTACGATGGAAACCAAGAGGCCTTTCGTTACGGACGCCAACAGCTCGAATTTCAAATCACCGCGCGCGTTCTCGCTCAATATTTACCGGCCTCGGCAAGGATTCTAGAACTCGGGGCGGGTGCCGGATTTTATACTGCGATGCTTGCCGAGCGTGGCCACCGAGTTCACGCTGTGGATTTTTCGGCGAGTTTGATTGAGGCAAATCGCGCGACGATAAAAGAAGCAAACTGCGAAGATCAGGTCACCCATCAGGTTGCCGATGCGCGAGATACGAGTGCGCTCGGTGAGGGTCTCTTCGACGCGGTTCTGGTCATGGGTCCACTCTACCACCTCGTTGAAGAAGAAGAGCGTCGTCGACTTCTCGTAGGATTGCGCTCGCGCCTCAATTCCGGGGGGTTAGTGTTTTCCGCACATCTCACTCGCACCGGATTTCTCGGGTATATGCTTTATAAATACCCCGAATGGGTGAGCGATCCAAAACGCTTTAAGAAACTTTGGAAGTTTGGAATCGAAGTCAATCATCCGAAGAATGGAAGTTTCCGAGGGTATTTCACTACGGTCGAAGAAATCGAAGAGCTCGATCGGGCAGCTGGGTTTGAACCCGTAGCGATTTATGCGCAGGATCCGGTGATCGGCGGTGTGGATGAGATTTACAACCGCCTGCCACCACCCTTAAAAATTGCATGGGCTGACGCACTCTTCGAAGTGAGTGAGGATCGCGGTCTCTTTGGTTCTGCGCGGAGTCTTTTATCAATTGCGCGCTATACTCCGTTATCGGATTAAAATTCTTTAAAAGCTACCGAGCTGGAAAAACAGAGAGAATGCCGGGCTCGAGAATCGATCCAGATTCTGACTATTATTCGAGAGCGCCGAGACCAAGCGGTAAGAAACTTCTAAACCGAGGTGAACCGTTTCGGAAAGATTAAGAATTCCGTTTACGGCAGGTGTTGCTACGAACACTGTATCTGCGTTAGCTGTTCCGCCGCCGAGTACAGTAGAGATAGAGAAGTGATAGAGTTCACGTGGGCTAAAAATGTATTCGACATACGCCCCACCATATCCAAGATCGGTGTTACCAATAGCAGTGTTACCGAATGTATCAGGAAGATAAACGTAACCAGCGGCTCCGAGAACGAGAGTGTGATTTAAAATCACCCCACCTTTTCCTCCGAGAAGGAGTCCCGTATTATTACTAATCGTCGAAAATCCTAATGAGGGTGCAATCAACCATCCCATGCGGTCATCGTCACTAATGAGTGTCGAGATTTTTTTTTCAGGCTCAGCAACCTGGCGAGTTGGAGGGGCTTTGCGATCTGCTGCATATGTCTCATTTAAAAGTAGCCCCGCTGTTAAAACGAAGGCTGCGAGGGTATTCAAAATTAGTTTATGCAGAGTCATGTTCATTTCCCCTTAGATTACCGGATTTACTTTAAATGGTAAGGCTCTCTTGATGAGCTGGCGAGTAAAAATGTTTACAGCCAGGAAGGGTTTTATTTAGATTATTACGTTACGCCAAGTTTTTGGCGGAGCATTCACTGGCTGGGCTGAGTGCGATTATTTCGTGAGCTTTACTCACATCCAGGAAGATCGACGTTGCCGACGAAGGTTCCACTTTTCGTGATCGCTGCAGATCCGCAGCTTCCCGTTCCATAATCAATGACGAGTGAGCCGCTATCAGTGCCACTGAGAGCGAAAGTTACCGTTCCAGAAACAGGGTGGCAGCAGCTCGCATTCCAGGTGAGTCCACTTAGGTTAGCGGTCGAAGAAAATTTAGCGCGATTATGATCAACCTTAATCGTACCACTCGAAACTGTTCGAGTACCCGAAAGCCGTGTGCCCGTCGTGACGATCGGTGCAGTCGTCGTCACACTGTGGTCGAATACAGTAACGCCAGTTGCGCTCACTCGAGTGCGCTGAAGTCCGTTAATGACGACGGTTCTCGTTCCGGCACCGAAAGTCGTCGTCACACCACCACCCACGGTGGTCCCTGCATAATTCGTATGACTCGCTGAAGATACGGAAACGACGCTCCCATTCGGGTTAGTTCGGGTGAAGTTAGTCGTCGTGCGAGTGACGCTGCCGCTCGTTGGCAGACCCGCTCCTGCTAGCCATGTATTGCATGTCGCGTTTGAATCGAAGGTGAGTGCAACTTGGCCATTGAGATTAATCTCATCGCTTCGTCCTGCAGTGCAGGAAGCAAAATTCGCAGTGACTGCCCTCATTCCGGAAGTCGCGTTACAGTTATTCCCCACTGAGGGGCTGAATCTTGAAATACCGCAGCTCGCGGCATAGGCAGTGGGGATAATCTCGAACACAGGCTTAATAAGAGCATACGAGTTTGCCTGTTCTGAATCATTTAAGGATCCGTTCACGCTCGACACGGCTGAGTCAGCTACTAAGTAAGCCTGGTCTGAATCAAGATCTGTTTTCTTTTTTCCGCATGCAGATAGAGCAGCTACCCCTACTAATAGAGCTGTAAACCGAAAGCCTGTGTTTAAAATTTGGCGCTGAATGTGTTTCATAATCTGTACTCCTGAGAGTAAAACGGATGATACGGATAAAAGTTTCAAATTTCTTCCTTTATAGAAGTCCATAGAATCTTTACACTTTTTTAACCGTGTCTGAAGCGACCCACCCTGGAAAAAAGATTTTGAAACTTTTCACCTCTTCGTCCGTTTTACCGGATGAGGAGGACTCGGCCCTCATGGTTCGAGTACAGGAAGGTGACCGTGAAGCCTTTCGACTTCTCTATGAAAAATACCGGAGGCCGATCATGAGTTTTCTCTACTCGATGATAAAAAATAAAAACGTAGCAGAAGAGCTCTTCCAAGAGACTTTCATGAAACTCTATCGGTCTCGGGAGAGTTATGAACCCAGAGCTAAGTTTTCGACCTTTCTCTGGACGATTGCAAAACACACGGCGCTCGACTGGTTAGAGAAAAAACGTGAATCTTTAGAGAGCGGAACAAGCCCGAATGGAGAAGGTGAGTCCACTCTGACTCTAGAAGAGTCTCTCGAGTCAGAAATTCCAAATGCAGAAGCAGCTCTTATCGAGAGAATGGATGCAGCGGCTATAAATGACTGCATTTCAAGGCTTTCAGAATCGGATCGAATGCTCACGAGCCTTCGGATTCATTCAGAACTCTCTTATGAAGAAATCGCGAATCAAGCGCAGATGCCACTCGGAACGGTAAAAACTCGTTTGCACCGTGCACGTACCCAGCTCGAAAAATGCCTTCGGTTAAAAATGGGTGTAAAATGAATTTCTTTAAACTTCTACAAAAAAAAACCGAGAGAGATCCATCACCTGAGATCGAAAACCTCCTCTGGTCGAAACTCGAAAGAGAGTTTAATCGAAATCCAAAATTAGTTCCTGGATCGATTTCATTCAGACTAAATCTATTTCATTGGATACCCTTATCAGCCGCCGCACTACTCTTATTCACTCTAGGGTCTCAGGTGGGATATTTAAATTCCGAAGTCTATGATCGTGGAATGCTGCTCTCTATGGATGAGGGAGTCGAATTTTACGAAGGAATGGAAGACTGGATGATCACTGCGAATGACGAAGAGTGGAAGGGAATTCTGGAGAGTGAATCATGAAAAATAAATTTCGTAGAATTTTCCTATTCCTACTTTTATCGGGTTTAACATGGGCAGGCGATACAGATGCTGAAATCATTAAGGACTTAGATTTTTTCATGAATATGGATGTTCTTCATGAAGATGCTGTTTTGAATGAAGCACCGGAGAGTGACTCTCCTAATAAAGAAATAAAAAAGGAGGGTTCACTATGAAGTTCTCACTGCTGAGTGTGATCCTCATATCACTCGCTTCGATTTCCCCAGTATTCGCAGCCGAACTCACGCCCCAGCAAAAGTGGGAATCGATGAGTGAAGCAGATAAGAATCGGATTCGCGAAAATTATCAGAAATATAAATCGATGCCGGAGCCAGAAAAAAAATCAGTTCGTGAACGGTTCGAAAAATTTCGCGCACTCCCTCCAGAACGTCGCCAAGCGATTCGAGAACGATACCAGCGTTTTCGCGCACTCCCACCAGAGCGACAGCAAGAAATTAGAACTCGTCTTCAAACCTTTAGGGCACTCCCTCCGGGGGTACGCCAAAAAAGAATTGAACGATTTAAGGCCAGACAGGAAAGACGAAGACGATGATAAGAAGTAAAGTATTGGGCGGTTTATTTTTAGGGATATTTATTGCGAATCCAGTCCTTGCTGAAGAAGCTGAAGACAAGGACTCCGAATCTCGATCTCGCCCGAGTTTTATCGGGATTACTTTCGATCGAAATCCGAATGATCTGAAATCAAGATCTCTCACTGCAGACGTGAGTGTCTCGAATAAAACAGGTTTGTTAGGAGAATATAAATCGGATGATTTATCCTCCGATAGCTCCACGCCTGCCGCTGTAAGTGCAGGTGTCGGGATGGCTTATGAACTTACTGATGATCTTTCAGCGGATGGAAAATTTAAATTCCTTTCTATTCCTGACGTAGACGCATCAGGGTTTGAACTCGGTGCTCGTTATTGGATGGGTGCTTGGACATTCGGTGGTGTTTTCGAAACGACGAGTTATCGAGCGGCTGGTACCCCTGCCCCGGTTGGAACCAGACGTGTTCGTGCCTCCGGTATTCGGTCGAATGGAGTTACTCTCTCTACGGCCTATAAGTTCAGTGCTTTATGGTCTGCTCGGATCTCCGCCACTCGCTATGGATACGGAGGAGCGACCCCCTCAGAACTTGCGAATGTTTTAGCGACAAGGCCGAATGTCCCTGTCGGTTTACTGATTACTGTAGAAGGTTTTCCAACCAGTAGTGGCTTACTCGGAACGACTTATCGACCGAACGACTTCTGGGACCTCGATCTCGCATTTTCCCGGACTTCCTATGAACTCTTTCCAAACACCACAAGCTCTGCTCTCGGTGTGAGTTATCACTTAAGCGAAAGTTGGATAGTGGGAGCTACATTCATTTCCCTGAAGCAAGATGGGTCTTCGAGTGGGTCGATCGTGGGAATAAATGCGAGCTATACCTGGGATTAACCGTCTAAAAAATGACGGCTGAACGTTCCTAGTTTTTCGTTCATACTTATTTCACTAAGGACGAACGGCAAATGAAAGCAAATGGTTACGCACTCTCGGATCCGGGATTAAAACGAACCGCAAATGAAGACGCGTTTCTCATGGATGAAGAGCTCGGACTCTTTGTCGTCTGTGACGGAGTCGGCGGCCACGTCGCAGGTGGTGTCGCAAGCGAGATGGCTTCGAAAACGATTCGTCAGGTGATGAATGATGGGCGCACCATTCTTCAGAAATATAATGGCGATCGATCTTTAAAAAATCGCGCGATTGTTGCAGGACTTTTGCAAAAAGCAATTCAAGCCGCGAATGAACAAATTTACCGAATGGCAGAAGTTGATGTCGTAAAGCGGGGGATGTGTACGACCGTTGCAGCGCTTGTCGTTTTAGATGATTACGCGATTCTTGCTCATGCCGGTGATTCACGCATTTATCTCTATCGATCGAACCAAGTTCATCAACTGACCGAAGACCATAAGTACGCGATTGAAATGGTGAAGCGTGGTCTCATGAAGCCCGAAGATGCAGCAAAATCGCCTCAGGCAAATGTGCTCACTCGTGCAGTCGGAATTCAGCCCGCGGTTCAAATCGATACGCTTCAGCTTGAACTCGCAAACGGTGATTTCTTCATGCTTTGCTCTGACGGGCTTCATAACTATACCGACCGTGCGGAATTAAAAAATCGTCTGGGTTCGGCTGATCCTAAAAAACTCCCCACCCAGCTCGTCGATTTTGCTAAGGCCCAGGGAGGATCCGATAATATCACCGTCGTGTGTGTGAAACTCGAGATGGACCGAGCGGCACAAGACGATGTGGTCGATGCACTCAAGAAGACTGAGATATTCGGTAAAATTCCGATGTTTCGATATCTCGGGTACACCGAGATGACGAAAGTTCTATCGATCGCCCACTTAAAGCAGTTTCCAGCCGGTGCTGCAGTGGTGAAGCAAGGCGATCCAAGTGATGAGATGTATATTATCGCTGCAGGCGATACGGATGTTTTAAAGAATAACGTAAAAATTGCTGATCGCACTAAGGGAGATTTTTTTGGTGAGATGGGTATTTTCGATAATGCTCCTCGCTCTGCCACGGTGACTGCACGGACGGCTGTGACGGCAATTACTCTCCATCGGAAAGAAATTCTCGAACTCCTCAGGCAGGAGTCTCAGATTGCTGTGAAACTTCTCTGGGCATTAAACCGAGAATTAAATGAACGCATTCGGAAGTCGTCTGAAGATGTTGCGAATCGAGGTGGTGTGGGAACCCAAGCTCCAGCCGCCACTGAAGCAACCGAAGTGAATCTTCCGTTTACTTACGAAATTACGCGTTAGCGTATTAATTAATTATAGAGGCTATAAACCGCGCGGATCGTATCGTCGCTGCTCGGACCTACGTCAGATATTAAAATTTCCATATCACCGTTTGGAAGAAGTGCAGTCTGGAATTCCCCACGACCGTTTCTATTAAAGCAACTTTCTAAAGTTGCAAGATTCCATCCGCGGGGAGTTTGTTTAATTTCAGATTTTTTTCCTTTAAGGATGACGTTCTGTCCAATTGAGCCATCTTTACGATTAATCGAAAGTGGAAGTTCAAGCTGGTTTATCGCTCCACAGATGGAAGTCACGTTAACTTGTACGTCTAATTTTTTTCTAGATCGTGAGTGGTAGCTCACCGTAGTTTCGCTTGCGGCCTGATTCCCGACATATTCAACGGAAACCAGTCGCATGTTTCCTGCGCCACCGTCTAAAATCTCTGAAAAGTCTATGGGTGTCCCGTAAAGTTCGGGTTGAGCGGGAAGAGACTGGCATTGGCCGCGAGAGGAGGAAGAAGGATTACCCTGTTGGACAGGGAAGCCTGGATTTAAATTATTGGGATATTGGGGGTTATAGGGTTGCTGCCCATAGGGGTTTAGAGGCTGGTTATTTCCATTCCCATTGCTACATCCCGAAAGGAGAGCTGCCGTGAGTGCGAAACCAATATAAAGCGCTGTATTTTTTGATAAGTTTTTCATACAGACCTGCTTTTAACACACTGCATTACAAATTAGCAAGTTCTTATTTTAAAGGTGGTTTTTGGTTGAAGAGCCCTCAGCTTCAGCATATTCGAGTACACATGAAAAAACTCTGTTTTGTACTCTTGGTTCTCTTTTCGATGGGCGTAGCTGTAGCGGATGATGGTTGGAAAAGCGAATCCCAGGCCGGAATGGTCATCGTTACGGGAAACACGGACACAAATACTCTCAACTTGGGTCAGGCGACTCAGTACGAATTTTCAAAAAATATTTTAAAGATCACTGCGGGTTACCTCTACCAAAAGTCAGGAGAGGTTCTTTCGGGAAAATCTTGGAATCTCGGTCTTCGTTACGATCGCAGCCTCTCTGATCTCCATAGCGTATTTCTCGCGGAGTCGATCGAAGGAGATCGCTTTAAAGGAATTGATCAGCGCTATATGACCGACGTCGGTACGAAGTACTTTTTTTCGAAAAACGACCAACTCACCTGGTTCGGCGAAGTGGGTTATCGATTCACTAAGGAAAATGCGATTACGCGCAGTCGCGACCTTCACTATGCACGCGCATACACTGAGGTAGAGAAGAAATGGAATGCAACCGTTTCAACTAAGTATTGGCTCGAAATGCTTCCCAACTTTTCAGATTCAAACGACTGGCAAGCGAACACGGAGCTGAGTCTTTCAGCGATTTTAACCAGCCTTTTTTCGTTAAAGACGGCTTACTTGCTCCGATACGATAATCAGTTAAATTCGCCTGCTACCTTCTTAACGGATAAAGTTTTTACAACGTCGCTCGTTGCTAAATTTTAATCCTGAGAGTTCGAGATAAAGATATATTTTAGCGTGCAACCTTCAAGCGACCGTTTGTCGACTTCGCAAGCGGGCTTGATTCGATATAGTATTCGAAATTCCCTTCATAGGGGCGAAGCGTACCGTGATCGACTTCGAAAACGCGTCCAGCGACTTCACGTAGGAAGTGGCGATCGTGAGATACGAGCGCGACGGTTCCATCGAAGCTTTTAATCGCCTGAAGGAGAACTTCGCGAGATTTAATGTCGAGATGGTTTGTCGGTTCGTCGAGAATAAGAAAGTTAACTGGAGTGGCAAGTAGAGTCGCAAGAACAACCCGACTTTTTTCTCCACCGGAAAGAATTCCAATTTTCTTTTCGGCGTCGTCGCCGCTAAAGAGAAAAGCTCCAAGAAGATTTCGCACGAAACCGATCGTTGCTTCTGGGATGCGATCGTAGATTTCTTGGAAGATTGTTTTATTCGGATTTAAAACATCGAGGGAACTCTGGGAGAAATAACCAATTTTAACTCCCGCACCGACCACGCAGGTTCCATCGGTCGGCTCAGTGGCGCCTGCCATAATTTTTAGAAGCGTCGATTTACCGGCTCCGTTTACTCCGACGATTGCGATTTTATCGAGTCGCTGAATGTAGCCCGTGAGTCCTTGGAATACGGTTTTTTTCCCACCGTCTTGGTTTACATAAGTTTTCCCAAGTCCCTGGAAACGAACGACGTCGTTTCCGCTGCGAGGCGGGGGGGACCATTCAAAGTTCATCACGCGTTCTTCAGCAGGGATTTCGATTCGGTCGATTTTTTCGAGTTTCTTCACGCGAGACTGGACCTGGGCTGCGTGGGAAGCGCGGGCTTTAAAGCGCGCGATAAATTCTTCTTCTTTCTGAAGCATATCCTGCTGCTTCTGGTGGGACGCGAGGAGTTGGTCCATACGGATCGCCTGTTCGCGGAGGTAGTAGTCATAGTTTCCAGTAAACGACGTAATCGTTTTATGGGCCACTTCGACGATCCGTTTTACAATTCGGTTCATAAATTCCCGGTCGTGGGAAGTCATGACGATCGCACCTTTAAAATTCTGGAGCCATTCCTCTAACCAGAGGATGGCCTCGAGGTCGAGATGGTTCGTTGGTTCGTCGATCAGAAGAACGTCGGGATTCAGGGCTAGAATTTTTGCAAGTTCGATCCTCATTTTCCAGCCACCGCTGAAGGTCTCGACCGGACGATTATAATCCTCGGGCCCGATACCAAGACCGGTGAGTATGGCTTGGGCGCGGGATTCGAGATCGTAACCACCGCGTGTTTCGAACTCGAGTTGAACCTCACCGTAGCGTTCTACGAGTTTCATCATCTCGTCGTCGTCAATTGGGTTAATGGCCGAGTCTTCTAATTTTTTTTCGAGTTCAGCGAGTTCTTTAGCGATGCTTGAAATTTTTCCAGCTCCCGCTTTCACTTCCTCAAGAGCTGAGCGGCCTTTCATTTCGGCTACGTCCTGGGAGAAATATCCGATCACTTTTCGTTCGGCGATGTTTACGCTCCCACTATCGACGCCTTCTTCACCGACGATAATGCGAAAGATGGTGGATTTTCCGGCTCCATTCGGGCCCACGAGTCCGATTTTATCGCCCTCGCGGACTTGGAAGCTGGAGTTCGCATAAAGGACGCGGGCGCCGTACTGCTTAGAGATATTCGTCAGATGGATCATGGGTGGGGGAGTGATATCAGAGCAGATCCTAAAGAGGAAGCTGATAGAGAGGGGAGGTGGTAGGGGGTGATCGTAGGTATCTACCTGAAATTAATGATAAATATAAGACGAATGAAGCAGTATTGACGCGATGCATTAAAACTGATATTTGACCGCCCATGAAGAAACTAAAATTTTTATCAATCCTTTCACTTCTCCTGACCCAGTCCAGTTTCGCTGAACCCGCTACGCATTATATGTGTGTCAGCACCTCCCTGCTCGGTGGAACCTACGAAGTCGAAACGCTTGCATCGATTTCATCTGAATGGCCGTCACTGGACACTGCAGTCTTTTATCCAGGCCGTGAGACCGAACAAGATCATGTCGCGTATGCTCCTGCAAACACTCGAATCAGTGGTGATTCAGGTGATGAGATAAAGATCAGTGGATCAGAAAATGGAACTGGAAAGTCTCTCCTCACGATCGACTTTACCCGTTCAAAATCTGGACCGATCTATTCCCGACTCCTCAGCGCTGCTGGAATCAACCCAAAAGGGAATGTGAAACTTCACCCTGCGATTTTAGTCATTAAAAATTCAACTCTCTTTTCTGGAACCGCAAAACTCGAGTGTGCAGGAGTTCACTAATGATTCTACTTTTTCTGATCGGAATCGGATTCACTGGGAATGCGTTTGCTAATCCAATCGAAATTGCTCGAAGTCCTTTACTCGAGTCGATCGTAAAGGACTGTTACGCATCTGATCTAAAAGCGAACTATCCGCGTGATTTAAAAATTAATGGTCACGAATTACTGCCGTCTGAAGCGAAAAACCTTCACTGGATCAGTCAGTGTGTGGTTCCGTTTCTTCCTGGGACTAAAGAGGAAAATGCATTAATTGCAGCAAAAGCTGCGTGGTGGTCCCTTCGCGAAGGTGTGCTTCAGATTTCATCGAATAAGGTTTTCAGAAGTGGTGGTTGCACAGCTCCTAAAGACTGGTTTTTTAAACATTTTCCAAAAGAAAAAAAATACCATGATGTAGTTTGGACTGATCGTCCTCTTGAGGATTGTCCTGGCGATATTTGGCAAGTCGGAATTGCAGCGGCTCAAGTAAAAATCGTTCCAAAGAAGTATTTAGAAAAAACGTATGCTCAGATGAGCAGCGAAATGATCTCATCCCTTGATCATAAACTTTCTGAAAAAGATATATTAGGTTGGACAGCTGAACTGGGTGGGTATTCCGTCGGCTCTCCAACTTACAGAGGAATTGTAAACTCCTCTGGCCGCGTGAAATATTCATGGCTCCAGCGTAACCCACTCATCGCTACACTTTTCGTTGGTGGAGAACGTGTCGATCATGAATGTTATAAAGTCAAGAAACCCGACTATTGGTGCTTCCAAGGAACCCACCCCCAAGCAAAAAAATATTCGAAGAACTCTTCCGCAATGAAGAAATCGATATCTGATATTAAAAACTACTTTTTAAAGAATTGAAAAAGCATGCGAAAATTAATATGTCTTTTTATCACTCTAGTATTTAGCTCCCTCGCCTTCGCAGTAGACCCGGAAGCACTTCCAATGACCGAATGGGGTGAAGTCGATATTTCACATGATTTTCCTAAAAATGATCCATCCCGTGGAGCTCGCTACTTTTTAAAAAAATTAATTCCACAGGTTGCTCTCTTAAAAGAAGAGTTAATGATCGATTTAAATCCTTTTCGGTCACAAAACGGAGATTTAAATTCTCTCCCTAAATCGTCAGAGTATTCTACACTTTTACGATCGAATCCAAGTTCATTTGATTTATTAAAGCTTCATTCCGATCGTTATGTACCTAAACTCGAAAATGGACCGACTTTCATTAACGCTGATCATGAGTTTAAGGGAATCTCTGATCGTGAGTACGGCTACTGTTGGGGATTTGCTACGCTAGTAAGGTATTTTCATACCTTGGTTTTTTGGAAAAAAGAGGTGAGTTCAGATGTTCCGAATCCTTCAGATCAGAAAGCTTGGATGGCCTATTACCAGTCGAAGATCGATTTAATCGTTTCAGGTAAAGCGACAGAGATATCCGGATTTTCAAATTTCAGAGAATTTTCGATGGTTCCGATGATTGAGCTTCGTCTGAAACTAGCCGCAATGAATGCATGGAAAACTCGAATTATTCAAATGAAGACCCCAGGAATTTTTCGTTCTTCGATGAAGCCGATGCGACCCGATCAAACGACAAAGTTGGTTTCCGAATTAAAATCGCGTATCGCGCGCGGAGAAATGCCAAAAATTCTTTTTACGGCTCTATTTTCAGAATATGTAGAGATTTTAGGTTTAAAACTCGGTTCTAAGGATATTCACGCTTCACTCGTTCATCACGTTCGGGAAGAGTCGAATGGAACGATTTATCTCGATCTCTGGGATATTAATTTCTATGCAGAATCGATGGAGAAGAAACCGATTACGATAGAAATTCGGCCTAACGGCGAGTTTCATTTTCCTCCCTGGTATGAGGAAAAGAATCCACATGTCGTTCCAGCTCAGTCGTCACTGCTCGGCCAGGTTTTAATAGCTCCTGAAAACGATAGAGAAACCGTTCAAATGGTAAAGAGTTTAGAGCAGTTCTGTAATAAAAATCTGGCTTCGTGTTCGAAGTAATAGAATTAACGACGCCGAATGCACTCTTCGATGAGAGTCTGATTTTTATTCGCTCTCACTTCGTAGTTTCCCTTAGAGTTTACGCCGTGAAGGAGTGTCCCATCTTCTAGGTCTCCGTAATAGGAAACGTAGAACTGTCCATTTACGCATTTCCCAATCAGACTCCAGTTTTCGTCCTGACGTCGCCCCTCATCGTTTGCGACGAAGCGATATTCTACTGAGTTTTCTCCACGCTCTTCATAAGTGAAGTAATAGCTAACCCATCTCGTAGACCTCGATTCTCCGATGATGAGAGTGGTATCCGCGTGAGATCCTGAAAGAGCAGGGCAGAAGTAATGTCCCGTCAGTTTTGGGCACTGAAGATTAGAAGCAAAGGAAGAGAGGGGGAGTAATAAAAAGAGTGGAGTCCAGTTCATAACCCTTAGCCTATTCAGAGTATGAGCGAGATTCAACATTTTCCCGAAAAGAAATTAAAAGTGGATGGCGCCGGTATGGAGTCGATAGAGTTCGTTCCATTTTCCAAGATGAAACAGGTTTTTAGTACTTTCAGAGGCATGGGTGTATTGGGTACTGAGTTTTGCGATTTGGGAATCATTGAAGGTGATGATGAAATAATTTCCATAGTTGCCATCGGCTCTAAGAGTTTTCCCTTCATTTTTAGCAACGAAACTCAAATTGGGTTGGTAGGGTCTTTCAGTGACTGTACCGCCGAGAGCTGTGGCATGATCGCAGAGTGTTTTATCTGTCGTTATAATCGAATAGATGGGCTCTTTCATATAAGCGTTTCGATTCATGGCAGTAAAGCGCTCTACTTTTTTTAGATAGTACGCTCTTACTCCTAGGAGAGTTCTAAGTACTAAATCAGGGGATTCTTTGAGTGCGGCTGGATCAATGTTGTAAATTCTGAGGGCCTTTTTTTCTTCAGCCATGATCGTCGTTCGAACGAGGTCATCCGCGATCATGCTTTCGTCGAGATTCAGGTCGGATTTAAATCCACCATGAAGGGTTTTTAGAATTTTCATCATGCGCTCATAGTCTGCTTCACTTCGTACTTCTGGAACTCCGAGTTTATTCAGTTCTGTGCCAACGAAACCGCCCATGTCATAGAGATCGTTAAAAAGCACGATGGGCTTTGATTGAAGGCTCTCTCCTTCTCGAAAATCGAGTGCTTGCATAAGCTCTTGGCGAAATGCACTCTGAGCACGCGCAGCTTTTTCACCGCTTAGGACTCCACCGGATGCAATTTCGAGTTCTTTCAGTTTAAGAATCGTATTTGTTTCTGGGTTTCGTTTAAGGAGTTCAGATAAGGGTGCCGCAAGCATAAAGTCTTCTGCTTTTTCACTACTTTCTGCAAAAATTTTAAACCCATATGCCCGCTCGTAAAGTACTTTATGTTGACGATCCCGGGCGTGAGCGAAAACGAGCGTTTCTGCTGGATCGACACCATAGATGCGAGCTTCCTCGGCCATTTCGGTAATGGTCAGTTTTAGGAGGTTTACCGCATTGCCTTCATCTACTTTTGCAGCTCGCCCGAGCTCCCAAATTAATCCCGTCTTAAATCGATCGATCGGTGGTGCACCTTTAAATCCAGTTTCCTTCATCCACGGTAATTCGTATATTCTCCGTTTTAAATATCGATCCCAACCCTGTCCGCGAACAAGATAGAGACTTGCATCTTTTACTTGGATTCTTGGATTCGCTGCCCCCCTCATCATGTCGGAGTAGACTTTTGCGAATTGACGATCGAAAGGGATGTTTGGATCGAGTTCGATATCAATCGTTCCTTTTAGGCGACTGTCGATGAGTCTTTTTATTTTTTCAATCTCCTCCGCAGGAAATGTATCCATCTCGGTTTTATAGAATTCCCGGTACTGATGAAAAAAGGTAACCTGCTCTGTTTCTAGACTCGATGCCAGATTCATATAGAAATCATATTCTACTTCAGTGAGGTATCCGATTTCACGCATCCTGGATAAAGAGAACGCTTGGTCCGCGCTCATGAGATTTGCCTTGCATGCACCATCCATTTTATTGGGTCGTGTACTTCGATGACTGAGGCCGGTTGGGTTATTTTTATAAAGTGTTTCGCTACCGGAGAAAAAATTTTTTCCGCGAGTGTAGGTCTGCTTCGCATATACGATTTCGACTGCTCGAACGGATGGTAGCGAAAACAGAAGTAGCGGGATGAATGCGAGGAATTTCACATTCATTTATCGGTAGGATGAGGACATTTAATGAGGGTCAGTTTAATGACGTAAATTGATACGGTTTCTCTTTTGACGTTAGATATCAACAACCGTAAATCGAAAAATATGCGAAACGCTTATTTCCCAACTCTGTCCTCGTTCGCACATATTCATCGATGCGACCGTTGTGAGGGAATCTGGTCTGTACCCTGGTAGTTTATGCAATTATCGATATTCCGACTTGGAATTATGTAGGCGCGTGGCTCGCTCATATTGCTGGATTCTTATGCGGCCTAATTTTATCTTTCTTTGTTAGAGATATTCGCAGGGTTTGAGCTAATGGAAGGAGTAAATTTTTTCCGTACGTTCGGATAAGCCGCGCGAGAAAAGGACATAGCCGCCCCGATTATAGCGGTCCACCCGAAAAATGAGTTCAGATTCACC
>JBGSHQ010000344.1:0-5769 GCA_041752095.1 Bdellovibrionia bacterium | reverse complement strand
CCTATTCTCATCGCTCTACTCTTCTTTTTCGCGACTTTTTCGAATTTAAAAGCCGCACCGATCGACTGCCCAGCCCTTCTTCAGAGTCTATTAAAGCCATCACGTCTCAGTCCCTTTAATATTCTTACTCGTCCGAACGCTCCTCTCTCAGTCATTCTTCCCGTCGGACTCACATCGGAAGAGCGATTCGTTGCCCTCGAAAGTGTAGCTCTCGAAAAAATTATGGCTGCCCCCGGACATACCTATATTGAAGATCGGGAACTGATCCGTGAGTCAGCGAAAAACTTAGAAAAACTCACTGAACTTAAAAAAACAAAACCCATCATCTTAAATGCCGTCACCCATAATGATGGCACACTCGTCACCCTCGATCTCTGGACTGGGCATGAAACCCTTGCGGCGATGATGCTCAGTGGAGCTGATAAAATCGGTTCACTCTCTAAAGCTGATTTAAGAATTCTCATCAATGGAAAAATCGAAAGTGGAGAAAAATGGGGTCACTGGATTCGCGCATCTGGCGCTGACCTCGACCAACTCGGAGCGAACTACTCTCGAGTAAATGGCCCTGGAATCGATGAGGGCACTCTCTCGGTGGATGGGACTACCGAAAATTTCGTTCTTGGCTCTAGAACCGATATGGGTGGCTATCTCTCGACTCTATACCGTAAAGCCCCAAAAATTGGTGTTCAGTTTGGAACGCTCGACCCCTACCACGAAGGACACTTCGGAATGGTGAACTCGGCACTAAAAGAGTTCGGACATGACGAAGTGATCATTGTTCCGGGATATGTACCCGCTCATAAGCCGAATGCGACACCCATTTTTCATCGACGAAACATGATCGCAAAACGAGTAAAAAACGAGTTCGGAATGAATCTTTTTACAGCGAACTCATCAGATTGGCTCGATGGGTTCGGTCTCTCAGTATTCATCGAACGGATTCGTCAAACTTTCGGAACTACTGACGTCGAGATTATCCTCGGTCAGGATGCATTTAACGCCATAATCGAGCAGGGACTCATCCACACCGAGATGCGTGAAAAATATATCGTTCTCGCCCGTGGAAACGAAGTGCGCCCTGCCCTCACACCTTTAATCCATAAAAAAGTTCGCTACGTCGGTGAATCCATACCACAGGGGGTAAGCTCCACACGCGTGAAAGCCAACCTTAAAAAAGGTGGTCATGCTCTTACTGGCGATCTCCATCCTAAAGTTTTAAAATATATTAAAGAAAAAGGGCTCTACGAAACCGAAAAATTTAAAATCCCAACAGGACTCGAAGATAATTATTTTTATAAACGCGTCGCGAGTGGAGGAGTAACGATCCTCCAAGCCCAAGTCTCTGCGCTCGAAATCCTTAAAAATGCAGAACTCATTTCTACCGAGTTTCGAAAAATGGCTTCCGATAAAAGAAGCAGTATTACTGGAATTACCCCAGATCCCGATCTGCTTTCGAACACCTCTGCCGAAGTTCCGCAGCACGCGCTCGAGTTTGCGCTCCTGACGTTTAAATCTCCGAAGTTTGATCGGATTTTCCGTCCGGCTTTAATTAACGAAATTTTAGTAAGCCCTTACTCAGGACCGAGTGCGATCGAAGCACTTCTTCCAACTGTACGTGGAGTCCAAGTCGCAAACCCATCAGAAATTAAGCAAGCTGTCCATGTCATTTCTGAACTTTCTAAACGAACTGGAAATTATGTTCCCCGAGGACAAACTCACCTCGGAAAATATGCAAATGAGCTTTCAAACCTCCTCGCAAATTCACCCATCGTTTCAGTTTCTAAAATCGGAGAAGGAAATACAAACGTCACTCTACTCATCGAATTCGAAGGGGGAAGAAAATTCGTTTTTAAACCTCGCTCTGGAGAAAAAAGCTTTAATGATGCTGAAAATCTAAATACAACTTACATCCATTTTTCACGTGAAACGGATTCCTTTCCACTCGTAGAATTTTGGATGGGAAATGAAATGTGGCGTGGCGCTGGGCGAACCCGCGTTCGTACAGCAAAAACAACTGAAGTTGTTTTATCAGTAAATGGAAAAAACTGGGGCCCTGGCTCTCTTCAGGAGTTCCAATCTGGCTATACGACTCTGAAAGATTTTATTAAAAAGAATCCTGCGCAGTGGGAAAATATAAAGAAATCAAAAGAATGGAAAAAATCAGAATCGGACGTGAGAATGATCGACTTCGTCATGGGGAATGTTGATCGATTCCCCAATTCTGTTTATCAAGATGGAAACCTCGGAAATATTCTTGTTCCTCTGGAAATGAAAACACCAAGCGATATTGAGCTCATCCTCATCGATAATGGAGTAGGACGCCCGGGTCATCCAGGATTTGACTCATCTAATCTATCGCGAGGCGTGAGTGCTGCATTACGTCAGGCGCTTCTCGAGTTTGATCTGAACGGCTATCGAAACTATCAACAAAACTGGCTGCCCGTAGATGGAATTGAAGATGCGATTCAGAGGATCGAAAAAGCACGCTCCTTTCTTAAGTAGTTTTCTCATAAATTCGATTTGAGAACGAAGAAATCTCATGTCACCGTGAACGCATGAATCGATCTAAATTCACAGCGTTTATGTTTTTCATTCTCATGCTGGTTTTCGTAACGACAGCTCACGCTAAACAAACTGCCTCGTTCGCGCTCATCGGTGATGCAGGTTTATGGAATAAACGAACAGCGCTAGTGGAAAAATCGGTTCGCGACATGGGCGTTTTTAATCTCATCTTACCCGGAGATAATCTTTACCACGGAACTTACGAAGATGCGTGGAACCCATGGATACAGAATGGTTTCCATTTTCAAGTCGTTGCAATCGGAAACCACACGGCTGGATACCAGAAAGAAATTAAATTTTTTAGGATGCCGTCAGAGGCTTATACGACATGGCTTGCACCTGGAATTGCCGTCATTGTTTTAAATTCTGATAATATTAATTCCGCTCGCCAGCAGGCAGTTTTTCTCGAACAGGAACTTCGTACTCTTTCTGCAGACTCACTCTTCGTCGTCTATCACCACCCCTCTCTCACTTTGTCGGCAGATCATCCCTGGGAAGAGCGCGAAAACTTTCACGATGTCATTCGCCCTTTACTCTATAAATACCGAGATCGAATTTCAGCTGTGATCAATGGGCATGATCACATGTCTGCTGCGTTTTCCTTTAATGATCTACCTGTCATCATTTCAGGTGCGATTAAAGAATTTCACCCGGTAGAATTGCCATCGAAACGGCAACAGGGAACCCAAGTAAAAATGGAGTGGGCTTTTCCGAATAGGGCGACATGGGCTCGACTTAAAGTTCATCCCCACTCGAGCCATTCCGAGATCGACTTCGTCCTTGCTGAATCGAACCTCGTTTTATGCACGATCCAGATTAAAACAGGCGAATGGCTATTTCTTGAAAAAAACTGCAATTCTCTTAGGCAAAAACCGCAAAAAAAATTCTAAGAACCTTTCCTGAGTGCCATAAAACGGCAAACTGTAAGAATTATCGCCAGCACTTCGCACCCCCTCTCGCCCTCGTTAAGAGCTAATTTACTGTAATACCTCGGATTTTTCTCGGGGCCCCTTCTGGCCCGAAATTCGCTTTAACTAGTCCTGACCCCGCACCTCTCATGACGAGAGGACCGCAATCATTAATGGAGTAATGAATGTTAAAACGACACGAAGTCACCCTCTACTTTCTTCCCTTCTTTTTCTTTCTCGTCGCATCCGGATGTACAAACGCCGTCGTCGCACGAGGTACTGCAACCCCGTTAGTCGAACTTCCCATCGGCACAAGCGTCGCGGTAGAACCCGCCACGCTCACTGAATGCGCGACGGGTGGACTCACGCTTAAAACTTTTCAGGACGCGGACAGAGACGGAATCCTCGATAATGATGAAAAAATCCTAACGACTTCTTTTGTCTGTAACGGCACTAAAGGTGATACCGGTAACGGCGCTGGAATTCGAGTGACCACCGCACCCAATTCCGCGTGCCCCGCAGGTGGAACAGTTCTCACCACTTTTATTGATTCGAATAATAACGCCACCCAAGACTCGGGCGAATCCTCTACCTCCACGACCACTGTCTGTAACGGCGTAAACTCCGTCATCACCGCCACTGCCGTTAGTTCCTACCAGTGCCTAGCGGGCGGAACGGTATACTCCACTCATGTCGATGGTCAGTCACCTACTTCTACGATTATCTGTAATGGTGTTAATGGGAGCGACGGAAACGATGCGGGAATTAAAATCTCTGCAATCGGTCCTGCGGTTCCAGGAAAACCTTTCACCGCCTGCCACCACGACGCACTCTATATTCCGGACTATTCAAGCGCAAACCGAGGTTGGTTAATCTTTAGACATCAAGCGAATGGAAGTGCGGATCAAGGAATAGGCAACACAGGATTTAACGTCTGGAACGTCGATATCGCGAACTTTAGTCTCGTCTCCGAAATCGGAAATACGATGTACTGTAACCTCACGTGGAACCCGAGCTTGAAAAAACTTTCATATTCGGTGGTGGAAACCACCTATGGTTTCGGGGGACAGACGGGAAATATTCAATTCTAGTTCGCTCCAAATACTATCGTCAAATGACTAACTTTTAGACACCGACTCTCGAAAATCTGGGCCATTCGCTAAATTATGGCATTTCTAGGATATAAAGAGGCGGCCTGGCTTTTGCTTAAATAAGCTTAATGAAGTTATTACATTCGACAGTTTTTGCATTTTTTATCTCGACCTTCATGAGCACTTTTAACTCCGCGCATGCGGAAAGTTCTTTTAGTTTTTGTCGTACTGCTCCTAACGAACGATTCGATGCAAGTTTTTGTATACGAGCCGAAGATGGTTATAAAAGCTGTCGAAAAATGGGTTTCGAACCTACGTTTTGCTTAATGGCACGGGGTGGATTCGCAGATTGTGTAACGGCTGGATTTCAATCAGCCCTTTGCCTAAATGCTCCAGAAGGCTTTAAAGAATGTTTAAATGAAGGATTTGATTTCAAGTTCTGCTCTAGAAGCAGAGCTCGATTATCGCCTTCGATAAACTAAGCTTTTACAATTACTTTGTACTTAAACAACTGGACCAAAATTTTTCTGGACTTCCATTCTTCAGGTCCTGTTTATATTTTTCAAACAATTCTTGAATGCCGCGTTCAATTCTTTTCTGATTATTTAAATCGCAGAAGTGTTTACTGAGATCCTCTTCGTTTGGATCATCTCCTGGCAACTGCGATGGGAGACCTGCGCAATCGAGTAGACTCTTACAGACATCCGTATTTCGTTTTCCCGATCCACGTTTCCACTGTGTAAACGTAGCCATTCGGCTACAAACACTCATAATTTCTTTCACTTTCCCATTGAAGGCACTTGTTGGATTCACACCAGTTGTAGATGATGCGTCAGTACTTGATGAGGAGTTGGGATCTAAAAATGCATTACTCTTCTTATCAATTAAGCTATCTCTAATCTCAGAAATTTTTTCATCAAAAGATTTCCGAAAACTAGGTTGCTGAGCCAAGCCATCCATAAGCTTATTAAACGCCGCTTGATCACCGGTTTTCTCGACAGAGTTTATTTGGTCGCGCTTAAAATTAATTAACTTTAGTTGTTGGGTATACGAATCAACCATAGCCTGTGAGCGATTTAAATCAGCTTCTGCCTTTGCTATATCAAGCACTGCAGATTTGGGGTTCGCCTTCTTAATGACTTTCTGCAACCAATAAACCCAATTATCCCGGTCTTCATTTTGAGAGTTTTTATCAGCTTTGTTTGCTT
>JBGSHQ010000343.1:0-2242 GCA_041752095.1 Bdellovibrionia bacterium | reverse complement strand
ACGATATAATGAAAAGCACCCCGATGCATCGCTTCGATCGCGGTCTCTATGCTTCCGAAGGCAGTAATGAGTACAATCGGAATTTCAGGCCTTAAAACTTGCAGCCTGGACGTAAATTCGAGCCCATCTAATTCAGGCATTTTAATATCGGAGATAATGACATCGATATCGCCCGCTTCGTGACTCGCACCGAGTTTTCCTCCCGGCCCAAGCGCTTCTAAAGCTTCCTTCGCTGAAGGATAGCAAACAACCTGGTACTCATTATTAGAGAAAAAATCCTCGAGAAGAGAACGCATTTCTTTATCGTCATCTACGACTACGATTCGGCCTTTAAAGTCCTTCATAGCGTGTTAGTATAGCATAAATGGCTCTAAATGATAAGGATGATCGCACCTCTCCTAACCGCGAACTCGAGCAGATTCGATCTGCGCTCGATCAGTCCGCTATCGTCGCCATTACTGACCATGCTGGCACCATTACCCATGTAAACGATAATTTCTGCACGATCTCGAAGTATGCTCGGTCCGAGCTCCTCGGAAAAAATCACCGCATTATTAATTCTGGATTCCATGGTTCTGAATTTTTTATAGACCTCTGGAAGACCATTTCTTCAGGGAAAACTTGGTCGGGAGAAATCAGGAACCGCGCTAAGGATGGCAGCTTTTACTGGGTTCATACCACGATTACTTCCTTTTCTGAGCCGGGTAAAGCACCTCACGCCTACATCTCGATACGGTACGATATTACTCAGCGAAAAAAAGCGGAAGAGCAACTCCGCGTTTATGCCGATAAATTAGAGCTGAATAATATAGAACTCCAAACGTCGATTAACGCCATCAAGGAAAGAGAGGCACAGATTTTAGTACAAGATCGGCTTGCATCGATCGGACTTCTTGCTTCGAGCCTGGCCCATGAAATCGGGACTCCGCTCGGGGTCATTCGCGGTAGAGCTGAATATTTAGAGATGCAGGTCGGAGAGGAAAAAGTTAAAAAAACAGTCGAGATTATCATTACCCAAATTGATCGTGTTTCTAAGCTCATCCGGTCCCTCTTAAATCTTGCTCGTGGAGAACGCATTCAGCACAGTGGAAAAATTTCGCTCTATGAAGTTGTTACGGAAGTGATTGAACTCCTTGCACACGAGTTTAGAAAAAATAATATCGAAGTACGAAATGAACTTAATCCAGAACCTCCTGTTGAAGTTAAGGCAGAGTCCGGCCCACTTCATCAGGTCCTCTTAAATCTGTTCATTAATTCAGTACATGCCATCGATTCTGCAAAAAAGGTCGGACGAACTGATAACCACTATATTCACATCAGTCGAGAGGACTCCGAAAAACATATTATTTTAAAAATTGCAGACACAGGATGTGGAATTTCTCCTGAAAACATGAAGAATTTATTTAAACCCTTTTTTACGACGAAAGAGATCGGTGTTGGAACGGGTCTAGGTTTAGCGACGAGTTACCGGATTATGGAGTCCTGGGGTGGATCGATCCAAGTAAAAAGCGAAGAAGGGAATGGTTCGGAATTTAGAATTTTATTTCCGAAGACCCTCGTTTAAAAAGCTCAGGAGTCCAAAGGCGAAAAAAAGTGCTGCCGCAAAATATCGAATCCATTTCATCTGCACACGATGAGCAAGACGATCCCCTAAGAATACGGCCAATCCGTCGGTCACCATCATCCCGAGCGTGGTTCCGATCGTAACTAGAACTGCGTTCTGATATCGAGCCGCTAGAGCGACCGTAGCAAACTGAGTTTTATCCCCCATCTCTGCAAGAAAAAAGAGGATCACCGTAGTCAGAAAGGGTCCAAAACGATCCGAGTTTTTTTCCTCATCGAGCGTATCTGGTTTCAAAGTCCAAATCCCAAACCCAATAAAAAGCGCGCCTAAAACCATCGATAAAGTTTTCTGGGTGACCTGCGCTGCTAACCACTGACCTACAGTCGATGCGAGCGCATGGTTTAATACCGTAGCAACAAATATTCCCCCTAGAATCACCCAGGGTCTTTTAAAACGAGCTGCTAGGGAAAACGCAAGAAGCTGGGTTTTATCTCCCATCTCACTGACTGCAACAAGACTCAATGAACCCAGCACTGCTTCTAGCATTTATGCGTCCTGAGTAACTCGAAGTAAGTCTTCGCCGTACTGACGAACGAGTTTTGGACCTAAACCGGGAACCTGCAGAAGCGACTCTTCCGTTTTAGGAAGAATCTCGCACACTCCCATGAGAACTCGGTC
>JBGSHQ010000342.1:0-19773 GCA_041752095.1 Bdellovibrionia bacterium | reverse complement strand
GACGAAAAGAGCGGCTGCTAAAATGAGCTGACGATCCGCTTCGGTGAGGATTTCGCTTAAAAAATGAACCTCGAAGTGGTCGGAATCGGTAAACGCTTCTCGAAGAAGTCCTGACCATTTTTTTTCAATTTGGGCGACCTTGGTATTGATAATCCGCGAGCAAGCAAACCAAAAAAACCCTTACCCTGTTCGGCGGCGAAGCCGATGTGGGGCCCGGAGGGACTCGAACTTTAAGGAATAAATATTTTGCAAAAAAAACCAATTCGTTTTTTTATCTCTTTTGCAAGGATAGCAGCGGTATTTACATTTATAAATCGCCTATTAAATTCATCCACGGATTCAGGAATATTTTTTTCGATCTCATTTAAAAGCTTCAAGGCTAACTTAGGAAGTACCGCTTCACTCAGGCCGAGCTCCGAGGATAAACGGTTAAAGGAACTTCGCTTTAATTTAAACCATAAGTTCTGGCCACCGATTCTGAAAGCAAAAGCTTGGCCGATTTCTTTATAAACCGAAGTCGAAAGGAGATCGTAAAAGGGTGCAATACGAATGCCTTCTTCGGTTTGTAAGAACGCCAAATTTTTAGAATGCGAATCATTATTTCCGATCATGAGATTAAAGATCAGCCACTGCAGTAATTGATTGAGATCAGGAATAGGGGAAGTACTGTGGGCTTTTACTAAACGATAGTTATCGACGAACGATGGGCCGCCGTCTGATTCGTATTTTTTCAAAGACGTCACACCCTGGGCTTGGCAGAAATCTTGTTGGTGAATTCTTAAAATTTCGTTTTTATTTAACCTTCTATCGAATCTTTCAACAATAAACAGAGGATACTCCCCCTCGATCACATCAACCCACGGGACATTTAATCCAACTCTTCCTGCCAAATTCATACAGAAATATTCGTTATAGGGAGAATCGTGGGTCGAAGGATAATAACGAACAGGTGGCTTTATGATATGCGTCGTTGGACTTCCGTCTAAAGAAAGATAGATTTTATTTTTCTCAAAAATCACAGCAAATTTATCTTGGGCTCCAGCTAAAGAAAACTTCCCACCCTCGTTATTTAAAATGACGTCGGTAAGACTTTTTTTCTCACTCAGGTATTTATAAATCGCCTTAGCTTTAAGTTCTTTTCTCGGCGATTTAGCTTTAGGGATTTTTACTTTATCGGGTAAAACTTTAAAAGCTCCCGCACAGTCGCCACCAAATTCCAGAAGAAAACCAAAATCAGACTGCAGGGAACTCTTTCCATGTGCTGAAATTATTTTTTTTATTTCACCCTCAGGGAGTAAATTTTCAAAAAAAGATTTCGTGACGAGGTGATCGTATACTTTCTCACTAAGCGGTAACGCGATCGACAAAGGGAATCGATCTTTAGAACTCAGCCACTTTTTTTCATACTGAAAACTGAGTCTCTCATCCTGGTTAAATGTGAGATATCCTACCTCTCTCTCTTGATAATAAACAGTGAGCCGACTCATTTTAATTTCGCTTTCGAAGCACAATCTCAAACCCTAATAAATTTGCGATTTTTATTAAGCTTGAAACCTTTAAATCATTTTCATTTTTTTCCAGCTTAACGACACCAATACGAGAAAGGCCAGTAAAGTTCGCTAAATCTTCTTGGGTGATTTTTAAGTTTGATCGAAGCTGTTTAATCGTAGAGCCGATCGTTTTAGCTTCTTTTAGGGTGATGTCTTTCATGTATCCTCCGGTATACTTTACGGCATCTCGCCGGTTAGACTTAAGGAAAGTATACTCCAGTTAACATTTTAGGCTGCTTTTATTTAAAGCCATTAAAATGTTAACTGCAGTATACATAGCTTCGAACGAGCGGTAATCACTATCCCCGTGCTTTGCGCTCGAAATACTGGATATCGACGAAAAGAGCGGCTGCTAAAATGAGCTGACGATCCGCTTCGGTGAGGATTTCGCTTAAAAAATGAACCTCGAAGTGGTCGGAATCGGTAAACGCTTCTCGAAGAAGCCCGGACCATTTTTTTTCAATTTGGGCGACCTTGGTATTGCCTTGATAGACCGGAAAAGTCCAAAAGCTGAAAAATCCCGCCCGCATCTGGAAGCGCACCTTCCCTCTTGAATCTTCAAGATCGAAATATCGAGTGAAAACCGAGAAGCGCTGCTGGAGTGCTCCGACTCGCTCTTTCGAAACATCACTGACTTCGATTCGTTGGAAAAACAAACGAAAAGGGTGCCGGAGGACAAGCCACGGAGTCCGGTCGAAATTAAAAACATGAATTTCGAAATTTCTCCAGTGACCTAAAAATCCGCGAGCAAGCAAACCAAAAAAACCCTTACCCTGTTCGGCGGCGAAGCCGATGGGAGACTCCATTGCATTTTGGATCTCGTATTTATTTCGAGTTTCGAATCCGAAGAGCTCAGCGAGCTCGCGGCGCTGTCGGACCCGGATCGTTTTATGTTCACTGAGTGTAATCATTGGATGTAACGATCATGACGGAGGAAGGGAAAAGATGAAAGGCTAAGCTGCCAAGTCGACTTCAAACCCGCTGTACTTCGCTACGGGGCGGGCTGCGTCTCGTGTGCCTTCGTGAAGCTTAAGGTCGACCAAGCCGATCTCGACGAGGAGTCTCACGTCGGAGTAAACGTTCTTGAAATCTCGCTCGACTAGCTTCGCGAGTGCATAGATTGACACCGGTTTTTGTTTAAGGATCGCGCCGAGCAGTTCAAGCCGGGCGGGCGAGAGTGCTTTAGCTACTGCGCCCAGGCTTGTGAACACGATCGTTCCCGGTTGTTGGATCGAGCGGACCTTTCCTTTGAGGGCCTTCGTCCATTCGTCCTTCACGGCCTTGATGGGTTGAACAACAATTTTCACTTTTTTGAGTTTCATATTACGAACCCTTCCTTCTTAGTATACCGCCAGAAATCCTCAACGAGTCGATCCACTCCGACAAAATCATATGGGATTTCCCGGTCATGGAGGTGAAAGTGGGGTCCCTTGGGCTTGTGGTTGTCGAAACCGAACAGGACCCGTCCAGACTCCTTAAGCACCAGAAACATCGAGAACTTGAGCCCGTCCGGATAGTGCGAGGAAATCGGCACCTCGAAGACCTTGAGTTCGGCCACCGCGGCCTCACTCGTTGTTCCGTGGATTAAAGTCAGTTTACGATGGAATCTAAGCTTTGCCTTCACCTATGGTTAGTATACCAAATAGTGGGTATAAATGCCATATATATGATGGTTCGGCCGCAGAGAATGGTGGCTTTAAAATTATTGTGAATTCAGAGACTTACAAAAGTGGTGGGCCCGGTGGGACTCGAACCCCCGACCAATCCGTTATGAGCGGACTGCTCTAACCAGCTGAGCTAAGGGCCCACGGTTCGAAGCTAACAAATTTAGCTGATTCTGCAACGGCGCATCGTGGGTGAACTCTACTTTCTCGGGTTAAAATATGTCAGAATTTCGAAATGACACGACTCATCCTGTCTCTTATAGTTTTTAGTGGCGCCATTTCGAACAGTTTTGCGGATTGTAAAGCTCCCGATATTCATCCCCTCGCTTCTAAAAGGTGGATTAACGAAAAATCGGTCCCACCTGGCGTCGAAGTTTTCGACCGCGTTTGGCTAAAAAATCCGACATCGACCGAACTGATTCTATTCACTCCGGAACTCGGGGCTGCAAAACGTACCGCTTACCGAGAAGTCCTAGGACCTATGCCCACAACCGATAACGAACTCCCGAATACGAAACTCGTCGACGGGAATCGCTATGAGTTTCACTCCGCGCTTCAGCCCGGATGGATGCGCCAGGATTATCCCGCAGCTCTACTCGAAGGAAAGACCCCGTTAGTCCCCATCGATCGTGAAAAGAAACTACTCGAAGGAAAACTGAGCGTTCTAGAAATTAGAGTGACTACCCCCCTCTACTTCGGAAAGAAAAAATACTCCACCGAGCTTATCTACGAATTTCGAAAAAATAAAAATTACGCCGCCGGCGCCCCCGGCTGTAAGTAAGTCGATGGCACATCCCTCGACGCTCTATCGATTTCGTATCGATCTTTCTGATGTCGATCGCGGCGTTTACGAAAAACTCGATTTCAGACTTGCGATGCACCCGTCCGAATCGCATCAGTACTTACTCACGCGTGTACTGGCGTATGTTTTAAATTTCGAGGAAGCACTTAATTTTTCTTCCGGCGGGCTCAGTGATCCTGACGAACCCTGCCTGCAAATCACCGAACTAAATAGCGGCATTCGTCTTTGGATTGAAATCGGAAATCCGAGCGCGAGAAAACTTCACCGAGCGGCGAAATCCTCAAAACTCGTTAAGGTCTATACCTATAAGGATCCCGAAGTGCTTCTCGCGGATATCCAGGCGAATAAAGTTTATAACGCCGAACGAATCGAAATTTATTCTCTCGCTCCGAAATTTTTAGATCGACTGACTGAAACTCTGGACCGCGATAACTCATGGAATATTCTATATTCGGATGGATCGTTATCGGTAACTGCGGGTGATTTTTCAGAAACAGTCGAACTCATTCGATACTCGTAATTGGGTTCAAGAAAAGTTAGGCCGCGAAACAGCCTCCACTCCGAAAACCTGAATCGCGGCCGCCTGGTTACAGGATCTACAAAGGAGTCGTAGATTCTCAGGTTTATTATTTCCCCCTCGCGCGACTGGAATCACATGATCAATCTCAAGTGCATGGCGAGAGCCACAGTTCACGCATCGACTCTGATCGCGCTGCCAAACTTCGCGGCGAAGCGGGGCTGGGATAGGTACGCGAGTAGCGCGTGGTTCGAGTGATTTGCGGGGTACACAAGATTCGCGCGACACTCGCGACTCACGTCCTTCTCGAAGCGAACTCGGTTTGTGACGCTTTCGGCCGATGTCAACCCCGGCCACTTGCGACATTATTTCGCTGACACCGTTGCTGTTACTGATACTGTTTTTCACTTTCACCCGCGGCTTAACCTCACGCGCTGGATGATTTCTCCTTATCCATTCTTTCATGAGGAGTTTAAATACCGCCTCACTCGCTCCCCCGGATTTATGTACCGCGAGTCCTTTAACTTCGTTCCAGAGTCTCTCAGTCTCTTCATCGAGTTCGAAAACGAGTTTCAACTTCGGCTTCTCACTCTTCGCTTCCGCAAGTAACCCATCGACCTCGCGCGAAGTTCGGTTTTCCATGGAACGAAAAAGTTCGATCTTTTTCTCTCGAGTTTTTAAAACACCCGATTTCTTTTCTTGGCGAAGGTAGGTTTGTACTTTCGAGACCGAAGTAACAGAAAGAGCTCCCGATTCAATCATGGGTTTTAATTCCGGAAGATCCTTCAGAGCCCGCATGGCCTGAATGCGCTGATAAGCCTGTGAGTCACTAAAACCCAGTTCGCGCACGCAGTAGGTGAATAACCCATCGTACTTTAAGACCGCATACGCGCGGTTAACTTCGATTTCATAGAGGCACTCTAAAATTTCCACACCGATTCGGCGCTCTTCGGTAACGAGTTTTTTAATCCTGGAAAATAAAGCTTCGTGATTCATTTTTACTGCATAACATACGATTTGTTAGGCCTCTCCGCTGGTCAAGGCCACGCGATAATGAATGCGGAGAAGAAAAATCTCTCTTATTGAAAAATCGCGCGAAGTGGCCAGAGATCATTCACGAGAAGATCGATTTGATTTGCGTTATCCAGCTCCCGCGAATTTACTTGCTAAAAGTCGTCAATATAAAAAAATAGAACCATCAAAAAAATTTCGTCTGATAAACTTAAAAAAATTAACTTTTCTCTCGATAGATACTAAACCCGAGAAAACTTAAGACGCCCGAACCGAAATAATCTCAAACCGATTCACATCGACCAGACCCCGGTCCGTTAACTTAAGCGCAGGAATTACGGGGAGGCAAAGAAATGCAAGCTGGAGAAACGGTTCAGTAAGCTCACATCCGATCGACTTCGATGCTGAGCGAAGTTTCTCGAGCGCCTTTAAAATAACATCCGGAGATTCAGCGCTCATGAGTCCTCCGAACGGGAGTGGGAGATCGGCTAATACAGCACCATTCTGAACAACCGCAAATCCTCCACCCGAATCGATCAGATACTTTAGCCCGACTGCCATATCGCGAGTGTTTGAGCCCACACACGCCAGATTATGAGAATCATGCCCCACACTCGAAACGATCGCGCCGTTCATTTTTTCTCCGAAACCAAACGCATATCCATTCGAAGGTTTCGATCCATGCCCGTAACGTTCAAGCACCGTAAACTTAACTACCCCGCGAGCCCCTGAATCCATAACCAGGTGTTCGGTAATAATTTTTCCAGGAATCACTCCGATAACATTTACGTTACCCTGAATCCCTTCGAGACTTTCAGAAGTCGGAGGTGTCGCATTTATGGAGTTTACAGGCACTCCACCCACCGACGAGGCAAAATCGATTTCATCCACAAATCGCCCGGACTTTAATACGCGATCGATCGCGACTGACTTCTCATCTCCGAGCAAAATTAAATCAGCTGTATATCCCGGAGCTACAGCACCGATACGATCGAGAGACCCCTTACCTCGGATCCGGTCGAGTCCATAGTGCATCGCTACGCTCAGACTCGCCGTCCGGTAAGCGATCGCGGGCATTACTTCACCCCGAATCGCCTCACGCACGAGATAATCGACATGCCCTTCATGCGCGATATCGAGTGGATTTCGATCATCAGTGCAAAACCCTAAATAGGGTGATGTCTCAGAAGTCAGAAGCGGTAAAAGCGTATGAAGATCCTTAGCCACACTTCCTTCTCTCATCCAAACCGCAATTCCCTTCGTGAGCTTCTCACGCGCCTCTTCTAACTCGGAAGATTCATGGCAACTCGTAATCCCCGCCGTAGCGTATGCGGAGAGTGCCTGACCCCGAACGAGTGGACAATGCCCATCGATTGGTCTTCCAGAAAATGTCGAAAGTTTTTCTAAAACACTCGGGTCCCCGTGAAGCACTCCAGGGACATTCATCATCTCGGCTAAGCCGAGTGCATTCGGGTGACGAGCCAGAATCGCAAGCGCCGAGGCATCAATCTCCCCGCCTCCGTTTGTTTCGAAATGAGTCGCTGGGACACAGGAACTCATCATGACCTGAAGATTCAGCGCTAATTTTTCAGAAGCATTAAGAAAAAACTCAATTCCTCTTACGCCTTCAACATTTGCAAGTTCATGTGGATCACAAATCGCCGTCGTCGTCCCACGCGGAAGAACCGCTCGCTCAAAATTCCACGGAGTTAAAAGAGAGCTTTCAAGATGCACGTGAGCGTCGATGAAACCCGGGACTAGAAACTTCCCTCGTGCATCGATCTCACGTTTTCCCTTTAATCCCGGTTCGAGCCCGACGATAGCGCCATCAAAAATAGAAACATCGCCTACTCTAAACTCAGCCGAAAAAACATCGAGATAGGAAACGTTCCTTAAAATAAGATCGCACGGAATACGACCCTGAGCTGCATCGATCCGTGATTTTAAACGAACCTGATTCAGATTTTACCCTTCAGTTTCGATGCCGCGACGATCGACTTACGAACGGCTTCTGTCGCAAGGTTTGCCGATCCCGTTGCCTTCGCAACTGGAGCAATATCGCCTTTTAACTTACCCGCGTCTGTTAGCCCCTTGCCTTTATACTGCCCGAGGAAACTTTCGGTCTTCGTCGGAAAAGCGTGAGGACACGACATCTCGACGACTCGAACTTCACTCACTTTTCCACTCGCCATATCCACACCCACAATCCAAGTGTGGCTACAGTTCGGTTCCCATACTGCTTTCTGAACGAATGCTAACTTCGTCGCTTTACCCGCTCCATCTTTTGCATAAAACACATCGAGCGGCTTTCCTTCGAAGGCAAAACTTTTCTTAAATGCAGCCTTAGTCCCTAAAGCAGCCGCAACAGATTTACCTAAGGGCTCGAACTCAGTCGCATATGCGCTTAAGCGAGAAAGTTCTACTGCAAGTGCCGCTACAATGAACATGGACTGGTTCTTCATTCTGTTTTCCTTACGCTGATAAAAAGTGGGTTTCGAAGTTACGATTATAGAGGATTCGTTCTTCGAGATCCATATAGGCGAGAGAAGGATTTTTTATTCCCTTTGATAGATTCGTCAAAATCTCGTCGCCGATGAGCGAAGCGCCCACTAGGAGCGCCGTCGAGAGTGCGTCGGCTTCTGCTGCACTTCTCCCGACATAGATCGAACTCATTGCCCGAAGCGGCACAGAGTTCCCATTATGCCGAAAATGGTTTCCTTGCTCGAGATCTCCGGAAACTCCGATCGAGTATAAGTCATCAGTCGGTGCACTGAGTACGCGTCCATAAAAATCCCCATCTCTGTCTTTCTTCCAAGCCCATGAAATTTTCCAGTGTTCTTCATTTTCATCGAGCCCTGAAAACGTCCAACTCGAACCTCCAGAACTCAGACGAAAATGATTTAATCCCTCACGACGAAATAAGGTCGCTACTTCATCAAGCGCAAATCCTTTACCGATAGCACCGAATCCAAGATAAAAATTCGGAGAGAATCTCCGAATTTTTTCTTCCGATGAATTAAACTCAAACGAATGTAAATCGACCGAACCAGAGGACTTGGAGAACGGGGAAAAATATCCGTGAGATTCTTCAAAAAAACGAATAGATATTATCAAAATCTGAGCTAAATAAGGAGGCACACTCACCCACTCGCCTGCCTTCGAGTGATTCAACACCCAAACGGGCGAACTCTCTCGAAACTCAGTTATTTCGGATTCAATTTTTTCGATGAGTCGATGTCCTTCGAGCGCGACGGATTCCGCTCGAGCTAAATCTCTCTCACCGACCACGATTTCGAATTTGAAATCACAGGCCATGTGACGCTGTTCGTAAATAATTCGCGAAAGTGCTGACATAGTTTGAGCTTGCCGCGAACTCGAACAAAATTCATCCGTAATTAATTATTCAGTGCGCCCGCGGTAATCCAGCTTAGGATAACCGCACTCTCAGCTGCTGTAAGAGCCGTCTGACCTTTCTGAACGGTCATCGAAGCATTGTTCCCAAGGCTTGTGACATAGAGACGGCTCTGGTTCGGAGTTCCACGATTCACAGAGTTAGCTGCAGTCGCACTCGCATAGTTATCATAACGAACGCCACCTGCAGGGTTGCCCGCATTATGACAGCCGATGCATCGTGGTGCGATGATGTACTGATTGATCGAAGCAAAGGTATTCGTGAGAGCTGCACTCGTTTCTATTTTATCGAATGCGATGGTGAAGCTATCCTGGTTTGATCGAACGCCGATGATATTCGCGAATGTATCTAGCGCTGGAACAGCAGGAGTCGTAACGATCGGACCCACGGGCAAAGTCGCAGGTAAAGTCGAAACAGGAGCATTCGCAGAAGTATTTTCCCAAACACTTCCTGCGCCTAAGTCTTCAACTCCGAAACCAGGATCTCCAGAAGGTTTCACGAGAATATGCATTCCACTGACTCTAATTACAGATCTTAATCCAATAATTCGTGGATTGCGTACTCGATACGTCGTCGAACTGAGCTGCTGAACTTCGATTTCGAAAACCGCTCCATTCGTGAGTGCACTCGCGGGTGTCAGCTGCGAAAGCTGCCAACGCATCACCTTATAAGTATTTCCCGATGGGAGCGGAAGAGGTAAAGCGAGTGGCTGTGAAATAAATGCTGTCGCACCAGCACCCCCTGTCGCTGGTCCACCTGTTACGATCGGACCACCTCCTCCTGCCGGAGTTCCGCCTACAGGAGTAGCAGCCGCAATTGCATTCTCGATATCAGCCCAAGCTTTAAGCTGGGCGATCGCTGCGTCCTTACTACTTCCAGAACATCCGGCATTACCACAGTGGCCATCACCGGATTTAGTAGCAAGCTTAGAAAGTGAAACCGAAGCAAAGTTCATATACGATGGATCTTTTGCAACACTATAGGCACTCGATACATTGGATACAGCAATGAGTGGTGTCTGCGAAACTCCATGACAGCTGATGCAGTTCTTCTGCGCGAATGGATAAAACGTAGATTGAAATGCAGTTAAGCCTGTTGCTCCGGGAGGAATAGTGGATTTTGTTTGGGCCTGATAGAAAGCTACTTTCGCATCTTCACTTTTAGAAACAAACATACACGACGAAAAAAGCGAGAGTCCGATAGAAAGCAAATATAAGGACTTCATATATAATCCCCCCGAAACCCAAAAACCCTAAACGCTCGATCTGTATAAGACTTTACCGCGTGTAGAAAATAAATGGAATGTGTCGAATTTTACACATTACGCGATTGTAAAGACCCAGGTATTCTCATGAATGTAGGTAAATTTAAATTGCAGTACGTCGTTGGGGTTTAACGTTTGAGGGGGTTTTTATGGTAAAGAACGTACTGACGTATTCGGTTGTACTCATGTCCATGTCTCTAGTCTCGAATTCTTTCGCAGCGACTCCTGCTGAAATTGCAGCAGCGCTTCGAATCTCTGGAACGATCACGGGTGGCTCGATACCAACGAACTCACCAGAGTTCCAGTCGATGCTCACATCTATCGCTTCGAATGATTACTACGGTGCTGCACTCACTGCGGTTCAGAGTAATTATGGAACGAACTACCTGCTTCGTCGCCTTGCACTCCAAATGCAGAACCCTGGACTCGATGCAAGTATCGTAAAAGATAATGATGCATCCGCATTTTTAATGGCTCATTTTGCAGGAGCACAAGGCGTTACTCCGAGCATCAGTAAAATCTGGTCGAACAACTTAACCTGCTCTGCCCGAGTAACTCGCGCTGGAGTAGTTACGACTGTAAAGGTTGCTGATCTCACCGCAGCAGAAAAACTCACAATCGACTGGAAGAACGCACTTACCTGCGTAAACGGCCAGCAAGTTGTAGATGCAGCTGCTCCGCAACCTCAAAATAACGCTCCTTTTACTAAAATCACTTTGCCAGCAAAACACGTTGGTGGATACCTCACTCTGAGTGATCGTCCTGGCGATACTTCTTTCGCTGAGTACGGAGCAACCGCGGGAACAAATCTTCGCCTCGTCGTCGGAATGTGGGGAATTGCTACAGGTATGGACATAGTACAATTCGCCGCTGGTGATGGACGCGCCCAGCAGGTTCCAAGGTTCGTACCTTCGAATGACCCTAACTTCCTCGTTGGCCAGGGACAGTCGTCTTGCATATCTTGCCACGCTGGTGGACTTGTTGCTCTAAACCACGGCTATGGTACTATGGCGGACCTTTTTAACTTCGATGCAGATCGGGGTGGGTTCATGTTTTACACTACTCCCGCTACTGGAACACGTAAGTCTTTAGGTTCTAATGGAAACCGTAGAGGAAATACTCTGACGTGTAACATGACAACCTTCACTGAATGTAATGCGGACAGTGTGGGTACTGATGTTAACCAGTCTTGGGATTTAGCACCGACCTGGGGAGCTCGTGGCCTCTTAAATACTCTCGGATGGCAGGGTCCTACCGCAGGTCAGGGTCTAAATACTCTGGGTACTGCTATCGGTAAAGCAAACATCGTTTACGCAAATCTAGCGAAACGAATTCAGGGTGAAGTTTGCCCTCTTGCTACTCTCACGAAAGCAGAAATCAGTAATATCGCGGCAATCGGTCAGTCTTCTGATGATATCAGACAGATGATCGCCCAAGTAGCAGCAAATCCTAGCTGCCGCTAAGTCTAAAAACATTAAATCGGAGAATTACGTATGAAAAATATAAAAATGAAAATGATCGTAACGACTCTCGGAATAGCGGCACTCACGGGCTGTACTCTCGCTAAGAATGAATCAAAACCAGCGACAGTGAATTCACAGACTGTGACCATTCCTTCGAGTGGTAATCCAGCCGATGCAGTTAGCCCTCCGGGTGTTCCGACGGCTACTGTTCCTACTGGCCCAGCAATGGTTCTACGAGTGACGAATGCACTTGAGGGAATGGTAAATCCAAACGCAGGTAACTTTCGCACTTCGGTCACTGCGCTTGAAACAAATTTGCCTAAGGTCCCTAACCCCCTCAAGGCAACAGGTGCTGACCAGGGATCACTCCTGGCTTATGCAGCTTGTGCTGATGTCCCTGCTACGAACTACGCAGTTAACATTGGTCAGTCGATCGCCGTACAGAAACCAAACATCATCGCTGCGGGAAAACGCATCCTCGACCGCTGTACTGCTGGACTAGGCTCGAATAGCCCAGCGGCAGCTGAAGTGACTGCAGCACTCACCGAACTCGTCGATAAGAATGCGACTGTAGCGGGTGAAACCACCGAAATGGTGTGGATCTCGGCTTGCTATACAGCGGTAACGGTTTGCACTCAGTTTTTAGGAATATAGTACTGAATTTTTAGAACTCAACTTTAGAAATAAATCCGGGGGGATTTAATATGAAAATCAGAGTACCACGTAAAGCAAAAGAAGATATCACGCACCACCACGACACTCCTCACCTTTCACGCCGCGATTTCTTAGAGCGCGGAATCTATACCGGAGTCATGTCGGTCGTATTACCGAAGATGATTTTAGGGAGCATCGTAAAGGATGCAGTAGCTGCGGGATCTCCTGTCTGTCCTCCTCCTTCCCGAATTAAGGGCTGTATCGCTCAGCTCTACCTCGAAGGTGGATATACGGCTGGTGCCTACTTCCAGTCCGACATTATGGCTGGAATCGCAGCTACGAGTGCAGCAGCCGCAAGTCGATACGGTATCGATGGCGCGACGATGATGAAACTCGGTCCGAATTTAAATATTTCGTCCGCGAGTATCTTTGGTCGCCGAATCATAGCGAACGGAGCGAAACTCGGTTTCACTCCAGCCGCTTGGCTTGCGATTCTCGCTAAATGCAGTGGAGCCTTTAACTGTGGACCCATGAACCAAGACGATGGCGGTGGCTCTGATACTGGACTCATCGGAGCGGTCGGTCCCCTGAAGCAATCCGCTTCAAATAAAGACGTCCTCATGGGAGTGAGTCGTCAGCTTGCTGGATTTGCAGTTGGGATGCCGGCAAGTAAAGTGAACGCAAAACCCACTCCTGCCCAACTCTCAGGAGTCTTTGCTCTTAGCCCTGCTAATAAGACAAATGCCGCGACCATGACGAACTCTGCAAATGCCGCAACTCGAATTGGTGCAGCATTAGGTGGAATGTTTGGTCTCGATAAGCGCACTGGATCGAATGAAGCGATCACTGCAGCTTCATGCGGATTCTTAGGTAACTCAGTCATGGCTGATCCGAACTACGGAGCTTCACTCTTCGATCCAGTTCGAGTGCCTGAACTCGCAGGACTCGCTACGAACTTAACGCCGACAGAGAGAGCTCTTCTTTCTGCTTACTTCCAGTCTGCATCGGGAGTAATCGGCGGAGTGTTCACTCAGTATGGTGGATATGATTACCACGGCCAGTCGGCGCAGAATATCGGAACTGCATCGATCGCAGCAGCTGACGCCATTACTGCATGGATTGCAGCAGCGAATGCAGCGAATGCAAACGCAGCGATGATCGTCACCTCGAACGGCCAGGCGATTGCTTCTGGATTTACTGCGAACCAGACGGTTCTCGGTACCACGGGTAACGTTCAGGCTGCAGAAGGGGATGCTGGCGGATCCTTTAATAATGCTATGCTGATTCGTTTCCATGCAACTGGAGCACCGACTGCTGGAAAAAATATCGGGGCACTCGACACGGTAAATGGAAATGCAAGACCAGCAATGGGACACGTTCTCGCAATGCAGGGGCTTTACGCCTCCGCACTGATCCACGTCACAGGTGGACTCACGAACGCACAAAACATTCGGCTAGGTAGCCCGGATAAGTCTAGCTTCCTAGTTTAAGATTAGAATGCAGTGACAAGCCGAAAGTGTGCATAGTCATAAGCGAATTTAGCGGGAAGCTGCTTAAGATCCCGAGAATAAGCGAACTGTGCTTCTAAGGATCCAAAGGTCTTCAAGATAGTCGCGCCGATGATCGTCTTATCCGAGACATCAACGACGCGATTATCGTTTTGGGACGATCCAGCTCGGAGGAGAAACTTCCAGCGGTCTTCAGCACCGAACCTCTGCCCGAGTTCGATGTAAGTTGCACTTCTAGTAAATGAACTCTTATCAGGAGTTACGGGGGTAGTTGATGTAGAATTTGGACCAATTTCAACATTCATGGTCGTATACCCCACCCGAATTTCAGTCGTTGGGGTAGGACGTAGCTGAGCATCGAGTCCAAGAATCATCAGTCCCTTAGCATCCACGACGCTATTATCAGTATAAGTATCACGGTAAACAGAAGCCCCTAATCCAAAACGTCGCCCCATGATCGAATGCCAGCGAGCTCCCATTGCCTTAGCATTGTTGTTATCGACAGTTGCACCCGAGAATGTTGCTCCTGCAAAATTAGGATAAGATACAGTACCATCTTCGCCCTGGACAGGTGATCTTCCGCCCCCTTTAAATCCGTTTACAACATAAAGATTTAAATCAGAAGAAAACGCAGAACTATCTGACAGTGTAAATTTAAGACCCATTCCCATATCTGCCCAGATGTCCGGTAAAAAAGAAGTTTCGTTTCCTTGAAAAAAGCGGGAAGTATTTAATCGACCACCAAAAATATTATGCGGGGCCATATCATCAAAGGGGATCCAAATCTTTCCCCAGCGTCCTTGGATTTTAGACGTGAGCATATAATCAACTTCATAATAAGCTGGGGTCTGACCTGACCACGATGAAACATCTGCCTGAAACATCAGATCAGGATTCGGAGTGAATTCGACTAAAACGCGTTGGTGGTAACTATCAAAAGAAAAATCACCTGTGGTTGTACTCCCCCCACCCTTCCAAGACTTAAGAAGGAAGTCGAAGTAGAATTTAAAATTCGGTAGAATCCCGCTATTTCCATGCGGACTTAGACTCTTCGTTGCAGAAGAGCTACCTGAAGCAGCTGACGGTGCAGGCGTCGATGGTGTCATGAGCGCATCGAGATTCACTGCCTGTTCACTCCCTCGACTCGGACGAGCCGCCGGCTGAATAGGCTGAGCGCGAATCGGCTGGGGACGAGTCGGTTGGGGTTGCGTAGCTTTGGTTCGAGCAGGACCCGTATTTTTAATTACGGGTTCTGCGGATACCATTTCGCTATAAATGCCAAATAACGCCACCAACGCGAGCAAGGATCTATTCTTAATGTTCATTAAGAATGATCTTCACCATGAAATGCCATTTTTCCAAGAAAAAACGTCAATATTCTGGCTCTGAACGAGCTGAGCAGAGAAATTAATCGACGAAAGCTTTTAATAACTTAGCGCGTGATGGATGGCGTAATTTACGAAGCGCTTTCGCTTCAATCTGACGAATCCGTTCACGGGTAACGAAGAAATCCTGACCCACTTCTTCTAACGTATGGTCTGACTTTTCACCGATACCGAAACGCATGCGAAGAACCTTCTCTTCACGAGGAGTAAGGGTCGAAAGTACCTTACGCGTCTGCTCAGAGAGGTTAATATTCATCACCGCTTCAGCAGGGTTAATGATTTTCTTATCTTCGATAAAGTCGCCCAAGTAACTATCTTCCTCTTCACCGATCGGTGTTTCGAGGGAGATTGGCTCTTTAGCGATTTTCAGAACCTTGCGGACTTTATCGACCGGAAGTTCCATTTTTACAGCGATCTCTTCAGGGTTCGGTTCACGACCGAGTTGCTGAACGAGAAGGCGGGAAGTACGGATTAACTTATTAATCGTTTCGATCATGTGAACCGGGATACGAATCGTACGAGCCTGATCGGCAATCGCACGGGTGATCGCCTGACGAATCCACCATGTCGCGTAGGTCGAAAACTTATAGCCTCGGCGGTATTCGAACTTATCTACAGCCTTCATGAGACCGATATTCCCTTCCTGGATCAGATCCAGGAACTGAAGTCCGCGGTTCGTGTATTTTTTCGCAATCGAAACAACGAGTCGAAGGTTTGCTTCGACGAGTTCCTGCTTCGCGATATCGGCCTTACGTTCACCGACAGCGAGCGAATCATTAATCCGACGAATTTCATCGATTTCGATCCCGGACTCATCTTCGAGTTTTTCGATCTTCTTAGAAATTTCTTCCTCTTGCTGGAGGAGTTGCGCAAGCTTCGGCTCTAAAACGTCGTACTTACGACAGAGAGCTGCTACACCTTCTCCGCCTCGCTTAAATTCTTTAGCGAGATCTCTAAACTCTTTCTCTTCTTTAATGACGAGGTAATCGAAAACTTTTTTACGCTCGAGGAGCACTTCTGCCGAACGATCCGAATATTCCTTAATCTTTAAGGAAAGCGCATTAATCGTCTTTCGGTTAAAAGCAATCGATTCGAAAGCGCTTTCCACTTGGCGTTCACGCTTCTGGACTTCGCCCTGTAATTTCTTTTTCTCTTCAGCAGGAAGCTTTCGGCCTTCGGCACCGTGAAGCTTATCAAGATTCTTCTCCTGGTAGGCAAGGAGCGACTTCACCTTCGAAATCGCAGAGAGAACTTTCTCCATGTAAACTTTTTCGTCGTCTGGTGAAACTTCTTCATCCACCCCACGAATCACATCTTTTACTTTCGTACGACCGCTCTCAAGACGCTCACCGAGTTCTACGATTGCAAGGGTTCCGAGTTTCGATGCGAGAAGCGCGCGGAGAATTTCAATCTCTCCCGCTTCGATTCGCTTCGCGATTTCCACTTCACCTTCGCGAGTAAGAAGGGAAACCGATCCCATTTTCTTTAAATATAATTTTACTGGATCCGCACCACGCGCAATATCTGCAGCAGCAGGAGGAGCCTCGTCATCATCATCCGACTTCGCGGACGGTCCGTCAGCGTTGTCATCGTCTTCGCCTTTTTTTCGAAGCGAATCGATCACTTCGATATCGTTTTCACCGAGGAGATTCATGATCTCATCGAGTTGTGCGGCCAGAGTAATTTCTGGTGGCAACATTTCATTCACTTCTTCGTAAGTGAGGTATCCACGCTGGACCCCCATATCGAGAAGTTTTTTAATGTCTTTATTTTTCGACAGCGCCGATTCGGATCCGTTAGTAGGCGCAGTCTCACTCGAGGCAGGGGCAGTTTTAGGCTTCGTCATAGAAGGTGCCAAATTCCTTCATTCGTCGTTGTACGTCAAGGTATTCCTGCATCAGACGCGAATGTAAGTCCGCGTCTTTCTTCAGTTCTGCGTCTCTAAGACGCCCCTTAAGCTCTTGCGAGAAACGTGCCCAAGAATGAGAAAGACCTCGCTGAACTGCCATTCTAAATTCTCCTTCAGTAAACGGGGCTGACTTTGGATTTTCTCCGCCGAGTAAACTCTCGCTTAAAAGCGTGCGAATCTTACGGTCAAACTCATCCGATTCCATCGAACCGATCGATTCTAAAAAGGATTCAGGCGAAATCCCCTGATCGACCAGCGCTTCGATCACCTTCCGCACGCCCGCATGATCTGCGAGATCGTGAACCGGTGCCCCTTCAGGAAGATAAGCCCGAGCTTCCTCAAGCATGACTCTAAAGTTCCCCCCCCTCAGAATCCCTCGAATTAAAATGAGCTCTTTTAATGACGGTTTTTGACTCGGTGCCTTCTTTTTCGGCACTGGCTTCTGACCTAAAAGGGCACCGACGACTACAGTTCCATTATTCGGGGCTTTCGGAGGGCTCGGACTTCTTGCGGGTTTCGCGATCTCCATCGCTTGCTGGATAAGTCCCCGGCTGACTCCGAAATCCTGGCAAACTTTCTCCATCCGAATCTCACGACCCACAGGATCGCGGAACATCGACAGCCATTCCGCAACCTGCTTAACAGCCTTCGTCCTCTCTTCAGGTCCCTTCATCGAAAAGACGCGAGCCGATTCCGTACGGGTATCGATCAGAGGAGCCGTTCCAGCGAGAATGGTTTTCATTTTTTCGACACCGTCTTTTAGAGGAGCGCCCGTCTCGGAATTGAAAAGTATTTCATCCGGATCAAGCCCCTCAGGAAGGCTTGCGCCGTAGAGGATGATTCCATTTCGGAGACCGAGCTCCATCGCGCGGTCGGTAGCTGTAATTCCAGCTCGGTCACCGTCGAAGAGCACAGTAATCTTCGAACAGAACTTTCTAAAAAGCTGAATATGGTCTTCCGTTAAAGCCGTTCCACACGTGGCGACTGCATTTTCAAACCCGCCCGCATGAAGTGCTAAAACATCGAAGTAACCCTCGACAAGAATCACCTCATCTTTTTCACGGATGTGCTTCTGAGCTTGGAAAAGGCCGTATGCAATTTTCGACTTATGAAATAGCTCAGACTCTGAAGAGTTTAAATACTTCGGCGTTTCTCCACCCACATCGAGTGCATTCTTCGGAGTGGGTAATCCGCGTCCTCCGAATCCAACGACTTTTCCACGAAGGTCGAGGATTGGAAAAATTGCGCGGTTCCGAAAAAGATCGAAGTAACCAGGACCACCGGCCGCTTTACCCCCCGTGCCCTTTTGGGAAGGTTTCACAAGCCCGAGTTCTGCTGCGAGGGGGAGGGGTGCTTTTGCAGTCGCGAAAAAATTCGCAAGCGCATCCCAACTCGGTGGAGCCGCACCCACATAGAAGGCTTGGGAGAGGGCCGAACTCACACCCCGCTTTTTAAAATATTCTACGACGTGGGAACAGGAGGGTTGCGAAAGTTGGTCGCGAAAAAACTTCGCAGCGAAGCGATTTAATTTATATGCAGTCGCAGTCTTTTCACGTTTTTCACCCCGCTTTTTTTCAACTTCAGGATCATTCTCGTCTCCCGAGCGTTTAAAATCTTTAGGGAGCGCTACGTTCGCTCGCTCCGCTAATTCCTCGACGGCTTCAGTAAACGAAAGCCCGTGAATTTCACGAACGAATGAAACAAGATCGCCGCTCTTATGGCATCCGAAGCAGTGGTAAAACTGTTTTGCTTCGGTGACCGAAAATGAGGGGCTTCGCTCATTATGAAAGGGACAGAGGCCGGAGAAATTCGCGCCCGACTTCTTTAAAACGACGTGCTCACCAATGACGTCGATGATATTCACCGCGTCTTTAACTTTTTGGAGAAATTCGGGAGAAATTCTGGCGTTACTCAATGGACAGGGCTTATCCGCCCAGCGCAGCTTTCACGAGGGTGTTTACGAGTTTTCCATCGGCCTTGCCTTGAACTTTCGGCATGAGAAGCGCCATGACTTTTCCCATTTCCTTAGCACTTGCGGCTCCAGATTCTTTCACAGCCCATTCGACGATCGTTTTTACTTCTGCTTCCGACATCTGCTCGGGCATGAAAGTTTTCAAAAATTTTGCTTCCGCTTCTTCCTTCACTGCAAGGTCTTCACGTCCGCCATTACGAAACTGCTCGATCGAATCCTGGCGCTGCTTTAAAAGCGTGCCGATAATTTTCTGGATAGCGGCATCGTCGAGATCCACACGATCATCGATTTCTTTTTTACGAACTGCGGAATGGAGCGAGCGCACATAAAGAAGCGTCTCTTTGTCTCCCGACTTCATCGATGCTTTCATGAGTTCAGAAATTTTTTCTTTAATCGCCATAATTCCATCCTTTTAAAACGAACGCGTTTAAATAAAGAAGGGAAGCGTCGGCAGAACCGAGCGCTCCCCTTCGAAAAATCAATCGACCAAAGAAAAAAATTAACCGCGTCCTCCGCGGCCTTTCTTCGAAAGACGTTTGCGAGCTGCAATCGCCTTCTTTTTCTTCTTCACAGTAGGTTTTTCATAAGCTTCACGCTTACGGACTTCCGCGAGGATGCCGGCTTTCTCACACTGTTTTTTGAACTTCTTCAGGGCGGCCTCA